>QHYF01000278.1:1176-7859 GCA_003224075.1 Acidobacteriota bacterium | reverse complement strand
AGCTTCGGACGCCCGCGCAAAAGGGGCCATCCTGTTGTTGTCCGCCGAAATCGCAGCGGTAGCTGAATCCGCCGCGGTTGGGGGACAGGTCTAAAGCCTGTCCACTGTCATCCTTCAAATGCGGGCCGTTTTTAGGGCCGCATTCGAATCGGATGGAGCGCTATCGAGAGGCAGCGGCCCCGAGTCTGATCCTCGCGGTTCCTTCCTTTCGCTCCGCTTCATCCAGAAACGCCCGGTACCGATGAACCTTTTTGAACTAACGCGCGCGCTCGTGGACATCGAGTCGGTCACGAACGGCGAGAAAAAAGTGGGCGACTATCTTTTCACGCACCTTTCTGCGCTGGCCTCAGAGCGCAACGGCCGCATCGAGCGCATCCCCGCCGCGCCCGGCCGCGACAATATTTTTGTTTCCTGGGGGCAGCCCTTCGTCACGCTTTCCACTCATATGGACACGGTTCCTCCATTTTGTGGTTCACGCGAGGATGGCGAATTCATCTGGGGCCGCGGCGCTTGCGATGCGAAGGGAATCATCGCCGCGATGATCGCCGCCGCCGAGAAATTACTCGCTGCGGGCACGCGGAATTTCGGTTTGTTATTCGTCGTCGGCGAAGAGCGCAACAGCGCGGGAGCCAAAGCGGCGGCCGCAAATCCGCGCGGCTCACGATTTCTGATCAACGGCGAGCCCACCGAAAACCGCCTCTCTCTAGGCTCGAAAGGCGCGCTGCGCTATGAGATCACGGCCCAAGGGAAACTCGCGCACTCCGCCTATCCCGAACTCGGCCACTCCGCCATTCACACGCTGCTTGATGTTCTTCACGATGTTCGAAAGATTCCTTTGCCGGAAGATCCCTTGCTTGGCCGCAGCACGTTGAACATCGGCACAATCAGCGGCGGCCGCGCGCCCAACGTCGTTGCCGACCATGCCGCGGCGGAGATTATGTTCCGCACCATCGGCGATCCGTCAACCATCCGCGAGGCTGTGTCCGCAGCTGTTGCGGGCCGCGCCGAGGCGCGCGAAGTCCTGCATACGCCAGCGCTGCATTTGACCGGCTTCGACGGACTGCCCACAACTTTTGTTGCTTTCACAACCGACATTCCCACCTTCAATGGCGTTTGGGGACAGCCATTTCTCATCGGTCCGGGAAGCATTCACCTCGCGCACACGAACGAGGAGCGCATCTCCAAGACGGAATTGTCCGAAGCGGTCGACATCTATGTCCGCATGACCAGGCAACTCCTCGCGACCCGCGGGAGCCAGGCATGAGCCCAGGTCTCGCTATCGTGGGTTACGGAAAGATGGGCCGCCTCATCGAACAGGTCGCGCCTGAATATGGTTTCGATGTGCGCGCCAAATTTACTCGAGCAAATAATCTTCATGATGCCGCGATTAGCCGCGAATCCGTGCATGGCGTTGACGTTGCCGTGGAATTCACCACTTCCGGTTCCGCGCCCGACAATCTCCGCCGCCTCGCTTCTCTTGGCATCAGCACCGTTTGCGGCACTACCGGCTGGTTCGAACGACTCCCCGCGGTCCACGAATCCGTTCTATCTGGCGGCACTGCTCTCGTTTACAGTCCTAATTTCTCCATCGGCGTCAACGTCTTCCTTCAAACAGTTGCATGCGCCGCCGCCCTCTTTGCGAAATATCCCGAATACGAGGCCTGGGGTTGGGAAATTCACCACTCCGCCAAGAAAGATTCGCCTTCCGGCACGCTCAAGAAACTTGCCGAAGGAATCCGCGCATCCGGCTACGACCGCGCCGTCACGTTGACTGCCAATCGCGCTGGTTCGCATCCGGGCACGCATGAAATTGGATTTGACTCTCCGGTGGACACCATCACATTGCGTCACACGGCGCGCAGCCGCGACGGATTCGCCCGTGGCGCACTTCGCGCCGCGCGCTGGATCGCCGGAAAGAAGGGTGTATTCGAGTTTCGCGAAATTCTCGGCGAATTGAGCTGAGATGCAGCAGCGGCCTTCAGGCCGCCATCTGTGATTTTCGGCAGTCGGACGTTCAACCAGGGAAGGAGAAACACAATGTTTATTGGAACCGGCACGGCTCTTGTTACCCCATTTCGGAAAGACGGTTCGCTCGACGAGCAGGCGCTGCGCCAATTGGTCAAGAGGCAAATCGAGGCAGGCATCGACTTCCTCGTTCCGTGCGGCACTACCGGCGAGAGCCCGACACTCACACGCGAGGAGCATCTCCGCGTCGTGGAGATCACTGTCGAACTGGCTAAGGGCAAGGTACCCGTCCTCGCGGGCGCCGGCGGTTACAACACCGCGGAAGTGATCGCCCTCGCGCGCGAGCTTGCCGCCCTTGGCGCCGACGGCATACTCTCCGTCACTCCTTATTACAACAAGCCGACGCAGGAGGGTCTATATCAACACTATCGCGCCATCGCGGCAGCCGTGCCGTTGCCCATCATTCTTTACAGCGTGCAGGGGCGCACCGGCGTGAACGTCGAGCCCGCAACGGTAAAGCGCCTCGCCGCAATCGAAAACATCGTGGGCATCAAGGAAGCCTCCGGCAACGTGTCGCAAATGGCCGCCATTCTCAACGCTGTCCCGGATGACTTCATCGTTCTTTCCGGCGACGACGCCATCACCCTCCCGCTGATCAAATTCCTGCGGAAATGTCGCAGCTCACCCGGCTCGCTCTCCAGGGCGATTTTGATGGCGCGCGCCGGATTCACCGCCGCTACCATCCGCTGATGGAAATCAATTTTGTGGAGTCGAATCCCATCCCCGTGAAGGCTGCACTGGCGGAAATGGGCCTGCTCGAACCGGTCTGGCGCTTGCCACTCGTGCCGCCGAAAGCAGAGAATCAGGCGCGCATCCAGGCCGTGCTCGATTCGCTCGGGCTCGCCGGCCGCTCCGCAGCCGAGCCCGCTGCACAGAGGGTTCATGCTGGCTTCGCAAATTGAGCATTTATTTGATAAAGCCCCGGCACACTACGAAGAAGAACATTTTTCGCTCTTCCGCGACTTCAAAGCCGCGCTGAATCGCGGCGAAATCCGCGCCGCGGAACCGGATCCCGCGACGAAGTCCGGATGGCGCGCGAACGCCTGGGTGAAAAAGGGAATTCTCCTGGGATTTCGCATGGGCGCCATCACCGACATGTCTATCGACGCTGCGAAGCAACCTTTCTTCGACAAATCCACGTATCCCGTGCGCGCGTTCGCATCTTCCGACGGCGTGCGCATCGTTCCCGGCGGCTCCAGCATTCGCGATGGAACTTTCATTGGCCGCGGCGTCATCTGCATGCCGCCAATGTTCGTCAACGTGGGCGCTTACGTGGGCGAGGGCACGATGATCGATTCGCACGCGCTTGTCGGCAGTTGCGCGCAAATCGGCCGCAACTGCCACCTCTCCGCGGGAACACAAATCGGCGGCGTCCTCGAGCCTGTCGGCGCGCTGCCGGTGATCATTGAAGATGAAGTCCTGGCCGGCGGGAACTCCGGCGTCTATGAAGGCACGGTCGTGAAGCGCCGCGCGGTTCTTGGCACCGGGACAATTCTCAATCGTTCCATCCCGGTTTACGATCTCGCGCGCGAAACGGTTTACAACGCCACGGAAGCGGAGCCTCTAATTATTCCTGAAGGAGCTGTTGTGGTTCCCGGCTCGCGCGCCGTCTCGCATCCTTGCGGCGCAAAATGGAAACTCTCGCTTCAGGCCGCAGTCATTTTGAAGTATCGCGATGCGAAAACGGACGTCCGGATCCAGCTCGAGGATCTGCTGCGCTAGCGCTTCACTGCGTCAGAATTTTTTCGAAGAACTGCAGGGCGCGCGGGTCGTTGGATTGCCCAAGCCAGAACATCGCCTGCTTGCGCACCGTTGGATTCCGGTTCGTCTGCGCCACTTCGATCAATTTCGGCACGCCTTCATCTTTCGGCAACTGGCTCAGCGCGAACACCGCCTTTTTCTTTACTTCCGTATCCGGATCATTCTCGATTGCTCCGGTGATCGTCCCCACCGCTTTCTTTCCCGCTTTTTGCGCCAACCAGAAGAGCGCCTGTCCGCGAACGTGGCTGCTTGAGTCGTCGTGGGCCATGCGAATCATTTCGTCAACCGCTCCCGCTTCGTGGCTCACGGACAAGGCAAAGGTCACGTGCGCGCGCACTTCCGAACTTGGATCCGTCTTGGCCATGCGCTGCAAAGCAAGCAAGCCGGCCTTTCCTCGCGCTGCGCCCATCCAGAATGCTGCTTGTCGCCGCAAGCCTTCAGGTTGCTCCGGCGCGACAAACGAATTCATCGCTCTGTCCGCCGAAGCATCGGCATGTAGCGCGATTGCCGTCAACCCTCCCTTGCCGACCCCGTGGTCTCCGTGTTTTTCAAATTCGGTCCCGCGCACGTAGGCCTCGAGCAGCGCCACGCTCTCTGCGGGTTTCACGCCGGTCAGCCACACGAACGGTAGCGCTCCGGCGTCCAGAGTGCAATCTTCCGACGCCACGCGAATGCGCACGACCTGCTTCGCTTCCAGGCGAAACAGCACAACGAGCTGCCGCGCGCCTTCGAGCTTGAAGGTTCCGTCCGTATGCGTCGTCCCGCCCGTCGCCTCATGATCCTTTTCGAGCCGGCAGGTTACGCAGCCTCCTTCGTCGCTCCAATTGCCGCAGCATACGGTTCGCTGGCCCGCAATTTGGTCGACGCTGTAGCCGACCCACTCCGGCTTCTCCGCTTGCGCTGTTATCCCGCGAAGTGTTGCTTCGGGACTTGCAGTCACCGCCCGCGTCTCGACCTTCGCATTATCAATGCGCGGCATCTCCGCGGCAGCTTGTGCAGAGCCGGGGCTTGCTTGCCCTGACTCTCTTCGAAGGGCCACGCCCTTCGCCAGTTGCGTTACGGTACAGAGAATCCCCACCACGATCATCGCCAGGCCGAGAATGCGCCTTGCTGTCGAAACACTTTGACTTCCCCGCATCACCCACCTCACTTCTGCAAAAGTTCCATCAGGTAATCGGTTGCTTCCTTCGAATGCATCAACGAGAGCTTGGAGACCGCGGTCTTCTTGAGCTCCGGGTCCTTCTCGCTGCGCGCGATGGCGACGATCGCGGCGGCGTTGCCTTGCAGGAAATACGCATTCAGGACTTCTCCCCGCAGCCCGCGGTCCGATTCCTTCGAATAAATTGTCTGGAGGGCCTTCGCCGAATCATCCGAATTAATGTGCCCCAGATTGCGGATCGCGGCGCGGCGCACTTCCGGATCTTTCTCCGATTGCGCGGCCTGGACGAGTTTCTGCGCATCGCCCGCGAGAAAGAACGCCTGCAAAATCTCGCGCCGAACGTCGGAGGAAGTCTCCGTCTGATACAACTGCTCGAGCTCGCTTGTTCCGTGGACCAGTCCTAGCTGGCGAATGGCTTCGCGGCGCAGTGATTCGTCTTTTTCACCTTTCGCCGCTGCAAACAAGTGTTCACGGTCGCCGCCGATCATGTAGCTGCGAAGAATGGCGTGCTTCACAGAAGCGTCTGCGCCAGAGGCATAAACCTCCGCCAGCGTCTGTTTGGATTGCGCGCTGCCGAACAGTCCCAGGTATTCCACTGCTTTCCGTTGCAAATCCGGGTTGCTCTGGCCCCGCGCAATCCTTCCCAGAATCTCGCGTGCTTGGGGTGATCCGCTCTGGGCAATCACGAACAGGGCTTTTGACTTCTCTCTTGGAGAAGCGGATCCATTCAGCACTTTTTCAAGAAGAGGCAGAGCGCGCTCCGGGTCACTGTTCATCAGTCCCTGGATCGCCAGCATCTTCAATTCTTCGTCGCTCTGGTCCCCTGGCTTTACGGATTGTCCGCTCGACTGCTTCACCTCGAGTTCCAGCACGTTTGCATCTTTCTGCCAGCGGCTTTGGGGAAACCGTTTCTTCAGGTCGGCGATGGTGGCCAGTGCCACATCGCGCTTGCCAAGCTTGTTTTCGGCGTAGGCCTTCCAGTAGAGCGCCGCGTCCGTCTGCGGGCCGTTCAGATCCGCCAATTGCTTGAATTTGGCTTGCGCCTGATCGTAGCGGTCTTCATCCAGCGCTTCGCGGCCGTCCTCGTACAATTCCTGCCGACGGTCGGCCTTTTCCTGTGCACGGTCGCGCGCTTCCTCTTCCCGGTCGCGTTTTTCCTGCTCCCTGTCGCGAGCTTCCTGCTCGCGGTCCCGCCGCTCCTGTTCGCGCTCCTGGTCTCTCGATTCTTGCGGGTCCTGCAGGAATTCCACGGCCCGTGAGTTTGCGATCTCAAACCGGTGAGCACGGGCAGGTGAAGGCGCCATCAAGAGCGCTGCGACGGCCATCCAGACGATGCCTGTCTGTTTCCATGAGCTTCGGAGGGTCATGTTTTGTTTCCTTCTTTCTTCGTGGAATTGTTCTGCGACGGCGCCGGCTTAATTTCCTTTTGCCGCTGTTGCAGCTCATTGCTGACCACCCGAACTTTGAACAGAATCCCGCGCGCTTCGATCTTCTGCCGGATCGCTTCGAGTTGCGCCGGCGTGACTTCTTCGGGGCTGTGGGCCACGTCCAGGAGCACGCGCTCGAGCTCGTCCAGCACGCTGGCGAGCCCGGCATCACCTTCCTGCAGCGCCGTTCGCCGGTACAGCCGGCTTTCTTGGAGTAAATCTTCGGCGCGCCGCTGTTCCGTAGAAATGTTCACCAGCTTCTGCGCAGGATCGATGGGTTCCGCGTTCGAAAGCTCGACGAGCATCATCTC
>QHYF01000278.1:0-1170 GCA_003224075.1 Acidobacteriota bacterium | reverse complement strand
GCCCACGGCCACCACCAACACGCGCTCGCGAACTTGCTCCCTGCTGGCGACGTCTCCGATGGCGTGATCTCGCTTGGTCACCCGCCCGATCCAAAACGCCGCGATAATCAACGCAGTTATGGCGCCCAGGGCCGTCAGCCGCCCTGGCTCAATCCACACCCGCCACGAGCGGGTTGGTTTTTCCGGAAGCCGCGGCGCAATCTGCTGCCACACGCGCCGGCCGTAATCCGCGCCAGGATCGGGCACGGGCAACGTATCCAGCGCCGCGAGAACGGCTTCGATCCGCTGCAACTCCGCGCGACACTGTTCACAGGCCGCCAGATGCTGTGAAATCACAGCTCGTTGTGAGGCCAATCCTTCGCGATAGGCAATCAACTCTTCTTCCGTCACATGTCTCATGATTCTGTTCCCATTACTCTTGCCTGGGTCCGTCTTTCAACAAAGGGCTGCAGCGAGCGTCTCAGTTTCTGCACTGCGCGAAAGACTGTGTTCTTCGCCGAGCCCGAGTTCGATTTCAGGACTGCCGCGATCTCCTCGATCCCGCAGCCTTCCCAGTGCCGCATCACGAAGGCTGTCCTTTCCGCATGAGACAGAGCGGCGAGCGCCTGCTGCATCTGCTTTCGCAACTCGATGCTCTGTGTCAGGCGTTCCGGAGTGGGCTTGCCATCATGAACAAGGTTCACCGGATCGCTTTCCGTTTTCTCCTGGCCTTCTGCTCTTGGCGCTTCCCGCCGCGCCTCTTCCTTCTGCCGTTGGCGCATGCGATCGATGGCATAATTCGCCGCGATTCGATAGACCCACGTTCCGAAGTTCGCTCGCGATGCGAATTGTCCCAGCTTCTGGTATGCCCGCAAAAAGGCCTCCTGAACCACCTCTTCGGCGTCGTGCCGATTCCCGGTCATGCGGTAGGCCAGGCGGAAAACACTCTGGCTGTGCCGTTCGACGAGAACGCGAAACGCATCGCGATCGCCAGCGAGCGTGCGCTCGACGGCGAGGGCGTCGCTGTCTGCGATGGCATTGGCGCTCTCGACGCTCTGCGGCATCCGATTCATTAGACAGGATTCAAGGCTTGCGGTTAGGTCAGGCTTAGCCCCTTATCCGCGAGCAACATAGCGCTATGGGGCCCGGTTAAAGGTACTCCTGAAAAGGAGGGATTCCTGTTCTCGCGTT
>QHYF01000277.1 GCA_003224075.1 Acidobacteriota bacterium | reverse complement strand
ATCGAAGACCGGCGGCGCCGCGACGACGGGCCGTCAAGTTTTCGTCCGACCACCGGGCCGCTGAAGAGCGCGGGACCGCTTGAGCCGGGCAAGGAATATGATTTCAAAATCATCAAAATCAGCCCGGAGACTCGCCGCATCGGCCTGAGCTACCGCGCCGCGGTGAAGCAGATCGAGCGCAAGGAGATCGAACAGTATCGATCGACGTCGAAGTCCTCGTCGACGGCGACGATCGGGGACGCGCTGAAGTCCAAGCTGTCCGCGCGTTAGCTCATCGAGGAACGGGCTCACCGGGGCGGGGCATCATAATTTCATTTACCTACGGGTCATTTTAGTGATAGGAAGGGGCCAATCCGGCCAGGGACCAGCCCCCTGTAAGCCGTTTCGATTCACCGTTTAGAGCGACCCCAGTACGACGAAAGATGCTGGCGGCCGCGTGGTGGTTGAGGATTCGCAACGGTCTCAACTCGGACTGTGCGACGAGGCATAGCGACGATGACCAAGCAGACTACACTGACGAAGGCCGATCTCATCGAGGAAGTTCTGCGCATCACGGAACTCCCCCGCAAGGAATCGGAAACCATCGTCGAAACCATTTTCGATAGCATCATCGGAGCCCTGCAGAAGGGCGAAAAGATCGAGATCCGCGGATTTGGCAGCTTCCGCACAAGGGAACGCCGCGGCCGCGTCGGCCGCAATCCAAAGACCGGTGAGAAAGTGGAAGTGCCTGCGAAGAAAATCCCCTTCTTCAAGCCAAGCAAAGAGCTGAAGGACTTTGTGAATAGCGCAGAGGCACAAGCTTCCGCTGCGGCGCCCGCAGGCGGCGATTCACCGCGGGCGTAAGGGACAGCGCCCTTCCTCCTTGTGCCGTTTTGATTGCTATAAGAAATAAAATCCACGCCTTTACCGCGATTCCCGGATAAATGAGCGTTAGTGTGCTGCTCGTTCTGCGTTATCCTGTTCGCGCAACTCTTTGGCTAAAGGAAGCGTTGCGATGGACTATATCTGGACTCCGTGGCGCTATCAGAACATGGCGCAGGCCGCCGCCGGCAAGCAACCGGAATGTATATTTTGCGATGCGCTGGCGCTCAACAATGATGCCGAGACGCTCATCGTCCATCGGGGCGCGAAAACATTTGTCATCCTGAACCGATTCCCGTACACCTCCGGTCACGTCATGGTCGTGCCGTACGCGCACGTCGCGGAATTGAATTTGTGTGACGTGGAAACCCTGAGGGAGATGATGCAGTTGGCGCAGCGCGTGGAACGCGCGTATCGCGCGGAATACAAACCGGACGGGATGAACCTTGGAATGAATCTGGGCCGCGCCGCGGGGGCTGGCGTTACCGGGCATTTGCACCTGCACGCGCTGCCGCGCTGGGTCGGCGATTCGAATTTTATGACCGTGACGGGTGAGACGCGGGTGCACCCGGAGGACCTGAAGACTACTTTCGAACGTCTCTCCAAGGCGCTGGCCTGATTCGCAAGGCCCTGCAAGTCGAGCTAGAATGCAAAATTTCAATGTGTGTTTGGCTGGAAGGGAGTTGCAGACGGTGGACCTCGAACTGACGGAAGAGCAAAGGCTGCTGCAAAAGAGCGTGCGCGAATTCGCGGAATCGGAAGTGCGGCCGCTGGCGAAGGAACTCGATGAAACGGGGCATTTCCCGCGCGCGCTGTTCAAAAAAACAGCGGGGCTCGGGCTGACGGGCGTGGCGGTTCCAGAAGCGGAAGGCGGTGCAGGTTTCGATCACGTCGCTTACACCATCGTGATCGAAGAGATTTCGCGATGCTGCGCTTCGACAGGCGTGATTCTGTCCGTTCAGAACTCGCTCTTCTGCGATCCGATTCATCGCTTCGGAACGGAAGAACAGAAGAAAAAATTTCTGGTGCCCTACGCGCGCGGAGAAAAAATCGGGTGCTACGCGCTGACCGAGCCGCAGGCAGGTTCGAACGCGGCGGCGCTGCAAACCAGGGCCTTGAAAAAAGGCGACAAGTACGTCATCAATGGAACGAAGGCGTGGATCACCAACGGTGGCGCAGCGGACGCCGCGATTGCATACGTGAACACGGACCCTGCGAAGGGAGAGAAAGGCATCACCGCTCTGGTCGTTGAAAAGGGCACGCCGGGATTCAAGGTCGGCAAGGAAGAAAAAAAACTCGGCATCAACGCGACGGCCTGCAGCGAACTCGTGTTCACGGATTGCGAAGTGCCGGTGACGAACCGCATCGGCAACGAAGGCGAAGGCTACAAAGTGGCGCTCTCGACGCTCGATGGCGGGCGCATCGGCATCGCCGCGCAGGCCACCGGGATCGCGCAATGCGCATTCGAAGCGGCGCTGAAATACTCGCAGGAGCGCATGGCGTTCGGCCACCCCATTTCGCAGTTTCAGGCCATCCAGTTCATGCTGGCGGACATGGCCACGGAAATCGATGCGACTCGATTGCTCATTCGAAAGGCAGCCTGGAAGCAAGACACTGGCGCGCGCTTCAGCATGGAGGCGTCCATCGCCAAATTATTCGCGAGTGAAATGTCCACTCGCGTTGCGCACCAGGCGATCCAAATCCACGGCGGCAACGGCTACAGCCGTGAATACCCCGTCGAGCGCAACTACCGCGACGCCCGCATCACGGAAATCTACGAAGGTACCAGCGAGATTCAGCGCCTCGTGATTTCTTCCTGGGTTCTGAAGTCTTAGGCGCGCCGTAGTATCCTGAGCGCGTGCTGGAACTTGACTGCAGACTCGAGTTTAACGTTGCTTACGCGGAAGAAAACTTCTTCCCTGCCCTGCCACCGCGGCCGGCCGTCTGCTTAATTGAACCGCGAGAAGAAAAAGCCGAGCCGTTCCTGATTCGTACGCAGAATTTACAAAGGCGGCTACAACGGCTGCTGGGTCCCGTTGATCCCGCGAGCAAGCGATTGAATCTGAGCGCATTCGCGCGCGGCATCCGCTACCGGCTGACAGGCTCGCCGTTTGAACAAACGCTCACCTACTACATCTACGCAAAGCAGCTCTTTCCCAAGCGCTACCGCGACCTGATGCGCCTGCGGCCAGCCGCGGTGTTGAAGGTGAATCTCCGGAACGCCTATCCGCGGTGCTATGTGACACGACGCATCCCGGTTGACGAAGCGGGCGTGCCCACGGGCGGCACGTATTACGGTCCTTTCGCATCGCGGCGCTCCGCACAAGCGTTTGCCGACCGCGCTCTCGATTTTTTCAAAGTGCGGCGCTGCCAGATTAAAATCCGGCGCGACCCGGCGTTTCCCGGTTGTCTTTATTCCGAGATGAAGATGTGCCTCGCGCCGTGCTTTGCGGGATGCACAAAGGAAGAATATGACGTGGAAGTGCACAGGTTGGTGAACTTTCTGGAAACGAGTGGCGGGTCCCTGCGCTCCACTTTCGAAGAGGAGCGCGAAGAAGCCAGCGAGCAATTGGACTTCGAACATGCTGCTGCACTTCACAAGAAAGTAGAAAAGCTCGACGACGTGCTGCGTTCGAAGCCGGAAATCACGCGGCGGATTCAGGAACTCGACACTGTGATTCTGCAGCGTGGTGCGGAAGAGCAGGCGATTGGCGTTTACGCCGTGCGCGGGGGAAGGTTTGCCGAGCCCTTTTCTCTGCGATTCGCGGAGATGGCCAGTCAGCCGCGGTCGGCGGAAGAAATGATCCGGGATTACTTGCAGCCTTCGGCGCGGAAAGACGAAGAGAGGTTCGTCGGCCCGGCTTCATCGGTGTTCGGAATGACGGGGCAGGCTGATTTGGGAGAGCATCTGTGGCTGCTGGCGCGGTGGTATTACAGCAATCCCCGCGAAGGCGAGATTTTCTTCCGCGAAAAGGACTGGCCGTATCGTAGGATTCTCCGGGCGTGTTCGCGCTTGCTCGCGCCGAAAACAAGCGAGACGGAAATGAACAAAATGCCGGGACCGACTCAATCGCCTCAAGGAGCGTCATGAGCAAATCCGCCACCAAAGAAGGAACGGCGCGGTACGCGCAGAAGTTCTCTGGGCACGCGGCCGATGGCCATTTTCGAGAAACGCAGAGGCTCACGCTCTCTTCCATCGGGATCGGCACGTATCTCGGCCACCCAGACGAAAAGACAGATGCAGGTTACACGGTGGCGGCCGTCGCAGCTGTGGAAAACGGCGCCAACGTGATCGACACCGCGATCAACTACAGATTTCAGCGCAGCGAGCGCAGCATCGGCGCGGCGCTTCAGCAACTCGCAGGAAAGGGCATCGGTCGCGAAGAAATCGTGCTCTGTACCAAGGGCGGGTATCTGACTCCCGACGGGGACATGCCCGCGGACCCCAACGAATATTTTTTCCGCGAATACATTCAGCCCGGCATCTTCAGCGCCAAGGACATCGCCGGTGGCAGCCATTGCATGACTCCTCGATTTCTGAAAGACCAGCTTGGGCGCAGCTTGAAAAATCTAGGCGTCGAATGCGTGGATGTCTATTATCTGCACAACCCGGAGACACAGCTCGGCGAAATTTCCAAAGAAGAATTTCTTAACCGCGTCCGCGAGGCCTTTACGTTTCTCGAATCGGCAGTGGAGGCGGGCGAGATCCAGTATTACGGGGTGGCGACCTGGAATGGCTTCCGGCACGATGCGCGCGCGCGCGATGCCATGCAGCTCGGCGAAATTGCGCAGATCGCGCAGGAAATTGCCGGAGGAAGGCATCGCTTCCGTTTCGTCCAGCTTCCTTTCAATCTGGCGATGACTGAAGCGCTGACACTGGGCAATCAGTCGCTGCGCGGGCGCGAGCGGACGGTGATGGAGGCGGCGAATGAGTTGGATATTACGTTGATTGCCAGCGCTTCGCTGCTACAAGGACAGGTGGCGCGAAATCTGCCAGGGTTTGTCGCAGAGGCGCTGGGATTGCAGAACGACGCGGAGCGCGCGCTGCAGTTTGTGCGGTCATCGCCGGGAATCACTACGGCGCTGGTCGGAATGTCCCGCGTGGAACATGTGAAGGCCAACGCACGGCTCATAGGCGTGCCCCCGGCCACAGCGGAAGACTTCAGCAAACTCTTCTCGCGCGGCGAAGGCGCATGAAGAAGACGGGATTCAACACGGAGATCTTGGAGGACACAAGAATCACGGAGACCGCAGCCAGAGACAGCAAAACTCTGGCTCTAATGGCGGAGCCGAAAAACATGGTCGGTGAACCATGCATTGATGGCACCGTCGAGTTGATCGAGTTTGCCGACGAAGAAGTGGTCGGCTCCTTCCACGACAACAAGGTGGTTGTCACCGCGTAAGGATGCAACGAGTGTTTTGACCTTCTCGATCGCGCCATACTCGTCGTTGCTGCCGTGCACGAAGAGTTTTGCTTTGTTGCACCCCCATAAGAAAGAAAAATCAGAATCATTCACGGGAATGCCCAAGCCGATCAGGTGGGAGACTCGGGAATCCTGGCAGCCGGCTCGCAGACCCACCCAGGCTCCAAAACTGAATCCCGCCAGTAAGAGCGGCACGCCGGGAAATTCAGCCTTAAGAAAGTCGAGCGCCGCGCGGACGTCGTCCTGTTCGCCACGGCCGCGGTCGTGAACACCGCTGCTCAGTCCTGCACCGCGAAAATTGAATCGCAGTACGGGAATGCCGAGGGCGTCCAGAGTTTTCGCGGTTTGGTAGACCACCTTGTTG
>QHYF01000006.1:13834-18525 GCA_003224075.1 Acidobacteriota bacterium | reverse complement strand
GCTCGGTGACCAAGCGCTTCATGTCTTCGGTCAAGATTCCCACTGCAACCTCGAAAAGTAACGATTAGCGTCAGGCGGGCCGTCGCCGCGTTTCCGGATGGTCCAGAGCTCAGACCAAAGCTACTTCGCGGTCGAAATTAGGCTTCTTCTCCGCGTGGAGCTTTAGGGCAACGCCGCAGACCGCTGCGATGCGCTCTAACATCGTGAGCGAATGGCCGGTATATTCGGCATCCTCAAGACGGGCAATCACCGACTGTGCCGTCCCAACCTTCCTAGCGAGCTCGGTCTGAGTCAACCCTGCATCCTCGCGCATCTCGCGGACCAGCAGAGCCAGGTCAACCTGCTGCAGAGTGCGTGCGAAGCTCTTACGGTAGGTTGCGCTCTTGCGAGCACGCTGTCCGACAAATTCACTGTGTCTGTCGCGTTTGACGGTTTGCTTCATAAGCCCAGCTCCTTCAGGATGGCTTCCTTTTCCTTCTGCGATCCTGTGTAACGGTTTCGGTACCTCATCCAGAGCTTTCTTAGTTGGTCCGCCCTTATAACCTCGCCTGGCGGAGTTTGCTCTGTCTTCTTCTGAAATCCTGACGGAAGAAGAGAACCCGGAAAATCCGGTCGAATTGTTTGACCCTTAGCTCGAATATGTCATCCGTGAGCTTCTTGACGAATTTTCCCTGCATCCGGTTGCCATAGATGCGCAGGCGCTCGATAAACGCGTCTATGCGGGCGGCTGCTTTGTGATCCAGCGAATCCACGAACTCCCGGGCGGGCAACCGTCCATTCGGCAGCCCCACGTACTCAATGGTGAACTCGCCACGCAATTGCCTTGCCTTGAATTATCGCATAATTGCTATATGTCGTCAACGGGTCCCGCGAGAATGCTCAGCTCAACCCCCGCCTATCAGTACTTACTTCAATTCTGTAAGATTATTTTCTTGTGAGGTTCATCGGATAAAGTTCGTTTGCGTGCGGGGCATTTGGTTTCGCTTTCTAGAGACTCCTGAAGTCGCACACTGGGAACCTGCCTCAGAGAAGCAGAGACAGAACTGTTCTGTCGATCTAGCTTCAATGCAGGGCATCAGGCGGGCTGCTGGTAGAGGCCGATCACGTTTCCTGCCGGATCGCGGAACCGCGCGGTGATCTCGGGGGCGTCCGCGCCGATTGGCTGCACGATCTCGCCGCCCTGGGCTACAACCGCGTCAACGGCGGCGGCCACGCTGTCCACCATGATGTAAAACAGGAGGCCGGGCTTCGCGGCGGGCGGGCGCCCGAGCACCCACGCGCCGCTCACTTGGCCGGTGGTATCGTCAAAAGCAGTGCTGCCATCGCCGTGTTTCCGGATGGTCCAGCCGAAGACCCCCTTATAGAAGCCGGCCGAGCGCGCAATGTCGATGGCGGGCATCTCAATGTAACAAATCTTTCCGTTCACATGCGTGGGAGGCATCAGGATTCCTTTCCGGGCGCCGCCATTCTAACAGCTCTCAAACTGAAATCAATTCCGCGCCGCTGCGTGACGCAGGCGTAACGGTTGAGAAGATTCGGGGAGAAGCAAGATGGCGACGTGAAGTCGCCGCTACAGGAGGAAGAGAGATTCTCCTCGCGAACGGCGCTCGGAGAGGCAGCGGTCCTCACATCCGCAGGCCGGTGACCCTACCCACACCCCCGTTCTTTTTTTGTAAGAGTGTGGAATCGTTTGAAAATAAAGGAGTTGAATTTTTGCTGAGTGCAAAAAAGCGCAAAAGGGTGAGAACCTGGGGTAGACTGTGGTCGTAAAGATTCATCTGCGACCTGAGCTGGAAGAAATGATTAAGCGGGACGTTCAGCGCGGGCCCTACCAAACCGTGGATGAGTTTGCGGGGCGCGCCATTCCCCTGCTTCACGAGCAAGAAGCCTGTCTGGCCGAGCATCGCACGGAGATCCGGTTAAAAATCGAGCACGGCTACGCAGCCGCGCAACGCGGAGAATTGATCGATTCCGACCAGGTTCGTTCCAGGCTGGAAGAGAGGAAACGTGCTTGGCTCGCTGAAAAGCGCCAAGCATGAGCAGTTATCGGTTCACTCCCCAAGCGATAGACGATCTCTTTGAAATCTGGAGCTACATCGCAAGCGACGATCTGGATGCGGCGAATCGCGTCGAAGAGGCGATCCATGTTGCCAGTGCCTTCCTGGCGAATACTCCGCTTGCCGGGCGTATTCGCGAAGACTTGACCGCTCTACCGTTGCGCTTTTGGCTTGTGCAACCCTACCGGAATTATTGGATTGTGTACAATCCAGAAACAAAACCGCTGCAGGTCATTCGCATCATTCACGGGGCGCGGGACCTTCCGCCCTTGTTGAGGTAGGGAGAAAAAGGAATCAGTGCAGGGGCGTAGAGGCTAACCGCGCACGCATTTCCAAAGTGCTGGCGGCATTGGCTTGTGATCCCGTTACGCCAACCGCGAGAGGCGTGTAAATCCAAGAGGAGTACAATCGAAATGAAGTAAAGTGGGAGGGCTGGGCGATTCGGGCGGAAGCAGTGAAATGGTAAACGCAGCGTCATCTCTACCGATTCAGCGTGGCCTGTCCGCTGTGGAGGAAAGCGGCCCCCTATGAGTGGCATGAGGATCAAAGACGTAGCCAAGCTCGCGGGCGTGTCCACGGCCACCGTCTCGCACGTCATCAATAAGACGCGTTTCGTCAGCGACGAAACAAAGCGAAGGGTTCTCGGAGCGATTGAAAACGCGGGCTACACACCGAATATCCATGCGCGCAACCTGGCTTCCGGGCAGAGCCGCACGCTCGGATTGATCATCTCGGACATCACCAACCCATTCTTTCCCGATCTGGTGAAATCCATCCAGGAAAGAACCCTCGAGCTCGGCTATGACGTGATCGTTCTGAATACAAATTATGAGCCGGAGCGCGATGCTCCGTATGTCCAGCGCTTGCTGGAATTGCGCGTTCGCGGGGTCATGGTCTTGACGACGGAGATGGACCTTGCGGTAATCGACCGGCTGCTGTCGCGAAGGATCGCGGTGGTCTTTCTGGATATCGGGAAGGTGGGCCCACACACGAGCAATATTCGCGTGAATTATGAAAAGGGCGTGCATGAGGCCGTGGAACATCTTCTCAAATTGGGACACCGCCAGATTGCGTTCATCAGCGGACCGGCGCGGTTCAAGTCGGCGCAATTCAGACGGCTGGCGTTCCTCAAAACGATGAAGAAGCACCGGGCAGCGCTGCGGACTGAGCCGGTGATCTGCGAGGGTGATTTCAAATTGGAAAGTGGCGCACAGGCGGTCAAAGAGCTTCTTGCAATGAAGAGCAGACCAACGGCGATCATCGCCGCGAACGATCTGATGGCGGTGGGCGCCTTGCGGGAGCTGAGACGAGCAGGATTGCAGGTACCAAAAGATATTTCAGTAGTTGGATGCGATGACATCTGGCTGGCAAAACTTTCCGATCCGCAATTGACGACGATCATGATTCCCCGCGCCCAGATCGGAGCGGCTGCCGTTGAGGCGGTATTGCATACGAACGGCAGCGAGGACCACTATGGCCGCGAAATTAAAATTGGCACGCAACTCCTGGTCCGGGAATCCACCGGGGCTGCTCCGCGGTCCACATAAGCGCTGCACATCTTAATTGCGGGGCTGGGTTTCCGCGATGAAGGCACATTTAGAATTGCTGAACCAAACCTTTAAATTTTCCGGTTTGACTTCGCCAGATTCTTGCTCCTAACCTCCCAGCTTAAACAGCGATTCAAATTGCAGATAGGCGCAATCGGAGTGTTTGTTGCAGCACAAGAAGGGGTGCCGGTCTGTGGGTGTGACTAACACACAAGGAAACATTGAAACAAAATCCTTTGCCGACAACGGACACCGGGCGCCAGCGAGAAGCGGCGTGTCTGCGGGCTAATCCCGGGAAGGAAGGAGGAAATAAGGATAGAGAGCAGCGATGGAGTGAAACAAGAAATCTGATTATGTGCTTGACAGCAGAGGCGGCGGCGCAAATAATGCAAAACCATTCGGTTGACGTAAGCGGTTACGTGAAGCGCTTACGTATCCAAGAGTGGGGGCAATTCATTTTTGAGATTTGGGGGCCTTGCGAGGGAGTCCAACTGCGAGGTGATGTCCATGTTTAAGAAAAAAATCGGACGGGGTAGTTTTGGTTTGAGCTTCTTGTTTATTTTCTGTTTGGGGCTGTTTGCGTTCGCCACTTCTGCGCGGGCACAGGGCCTTAACGCAACGCTGAGTGGCGCTGTGATGGATCAATCAGGCGCTACCGTGGCGGACGCCGAATTGACGCTCACTAACAGGGCGACAGGGTTCGAAATGAAAGCCACTTCGAACGATAGGGGGGAGTATACCTTTCGCAACTTGACGCCCGGGACGTACGACCTGAAGGTTACCAAGACGGGGTTTGAGAATTACATCCAGAAAGACATTAGCCTTACCATCAATGCCGCCGCTCACGCCGATGCTGTTCTGAAAGTTGGCGCCGCAACACAGACGGTGACAGTTGAGGGCAGCAATACTCTGATCAACTCCGAGAACGCAACGCTGCAGGAAGGCATCGAGCCAGAAACACTCAAGAGCCTGCCGCTTGTTGTTGAAGGCAAGCTGCGCTCTGCAGCAAGTCTGGTGCTGCTCTTGCCTGGAGTCACGACCGGCAATTCCGCTCAACCCTTCTCGGCGCGCATCAACGGCGGTCAGG
>QHYF01000006.1:0-13810 GCA_003224075.1 Acidobacteriota bacterium | reverse complement strand
CTCGGCGCGCATCAACGGCGGTCAGGAAACCGGGGATGAAGCTCTTCTGGACGGAGCAAGCATGCAGCAAGGTTTCATGAGCCAAAGCGGAATGATTTCGATCCATCAAGATTTTACTCTATCGCCGGATATGGTTGAGGAAGTTAAGGTCATCGCCTCGAATTACGATGCCCAGTATGGCGGATCCACATCCGCCCAAATTGCGGTTATCACCAAGTCCGGCGGCACGGAGTACCACGGAGGAGCGTTTGAATACGCGCGGAACACAGCGCTGAATGCCAAGCCCTGGAATTGGATCCCCGGTGACCACAAAGGCCAGCGCGCACCGGTTGACATTGAGAACGACTTCGGAGCGAACATTGGCGGCCCCGTCAAGATCCCCCACCTGTACAACGGGACCTCCAAACACAAATCTTTCTTCTATTTCAACTGGGAAGCCTATCGATTGGCGGGCGGTGCTTCGGTTCCAACCATTTCGATTCCTTCCGCTCTCGAAAGAGCGGGAAATTTCACGGATTGGATTGATAGTAAAACAGGTAGCCTTATTCCTATCTACGTTCCAAACAATGGCTTTGCCCCGGCTCCGCAGGGTCTTAGCGCCTCTTGTCGGACAGCGCTCAATGCAGTAGGGGTAACAGCCGGCGGACAGCAATTCCCCGGGAATATCATACCCACGGCTTGCATCAGCCCCATTGCCGCGGCCTACCTGAAGTTCATGCCGACGCCGACGAGCCCGGGGGCAACCAACAACTACACCCTGTCCCGCGCGGTGCCGGATACGCTCACCGCGAACAGCAAATATTTTATGTTTCGCATTGACCACAACTACGGGTACAGCGATCACTTCTATTTCTCGTACTGGCGACAGTACACGGCACCAAATCTTGCAACAACGCTTCCCCGCGAGATCGCAAACGACAGGTTCACTCCGTTACAGAATTCACCAATCCTGCGGTTCAACTGGGAACACATTTTCTCAAACAAAATGACGAATCACGTAACGCTTGGATATTTGAATCGAAACGAAGGTGATTCCACACTCAACCTCGATCAGATCGGCAAACTACCGGGGATCGCAGGCGTGGCGGGAAATAACACCCTGCCGTCATTTAACTTCAGCGACGGTTTCCAAACGATCTCAAGCGTTGCGGCCAACAAGACCACTCGTCCGACGTGGGTCCTCAACGATCTCGCCAGCCGGATCATTGGGCATCACACAGTGACCTTCGGCGCGGAATGGCGCAATGTGGGGGGCAATATTCACTTCTTGGAAAACCAAGCAGGCACGTTTACCTTCGACCGTGAGACGACTGGCTTGCCGAGCGGCGTCGGCGGAAGTCCGCTTGCTGGATTCTTGCTCGGAGCCGTCACCACCGGCAGGGTTGCCTTTCGATCAATCCCCGCCTACTACCCGCGCCAAAAGGTTTACGCGCTGCACGTGAACGACTCCTGGAAGTTGACACCTAAACTGACCGTGAATTACGGTCTGCGCTGGGATTACTTCACACCTTCGCGCGAAAAGCACAATCACCTTTCGTTCATCGATCCGGTGGGAGCCAATTCTGCTGCTGGCGGGCGGTTTGGCCGCCTGGCCTTTGCCGGCAGCGGCACAGCCTGCGGCTCGGCCTGCTTCGGGAGGGAGTTTCCGGAGGAGCCTTGGAAGAAGGGTTTTGCGCCGCGGCTCGGTGTCGCATATGCATATAACCCGAAAACAGTGGTACGCGCGGGCTACGGCGTTTTCTTCGCTCGGGCGTTCTACCCGGGCTGGCACGGAGGAATGGCGCTTGAGGGTTTCAACCTGAACGATGTCCTGAGTGTGGGAGGATCCTCGGGTATCGACCCGCCATTCTATCTGGATACAGGATTCCCGTCACCCACCGCTCCGCCTCCCCTGGGAATTGGTTGTACGTTGGGCGCTAGCTGTGTCAACTCGGGGTTCGACAACGGGCGATTTCCTATCTCTGGTAACGGTAACGGAAGTGCTTATCGCCCTGTCGATGCGAACCGCCGTCCATACTCCTCACAGTGGAACCTGACGATCGAGCGACAACTTCCCCAGGATGTCTTTGTGAGCGTGGCCTATGTGGGAAACAAAGGAACGCGCCTGACATCGGCTCTGCAACCGATCAACGTCCTGAATCCCTTTGATCCGCAGGTAAAGGCGCTGGAGGCTAACACAACTCCCATAGCTCCGTCCTGCGCCACGGGCACTCCGGCCGCCGGCGCCAACTGCAGTTACGTGCCCGAGCTGAATACCGTATTCACGTCAGATAGCCAGGTTCTTTTTGGCGTAAAATCGCCGTACGCCGGGTGGGTAGCGCAACTGAAAAATGTGGGCGCCTGCAGCCCTACGGTCGCTCAGGCCTTGCTGCCCTTTCCGCAATTCTGCGGACCTCTCCAAGGAATGAATGAGAACCACGGCAACTCAATCTATCACTCCTTTCAGGTGAAGATCGAGAAACGGTACAACAAGGGCCTATACATGCTCGTGTCCTACACGAACTCGAAGATCATTTCCGACGCCTCGGACAATGTCCAGCAGCTCGGTGGCACGTGGAACGCCAGCCAGGGTGTAATCTCGCCATTCGAGAAACGCCGCGCGCGCGCCATTTCGGGAGATGACGTGCCGCAGGTGTTGTCGGCCACCTTCGTTTACGATCTGCCCCTTGGCAAAGGCAAGCGTTATGCGAACCAAGGCGGCGCCGTCAACTACTTGGCAGGAGGCTGGCAATTCAGCCCGTTCATCCACTACTCGCGTGGCACCCCAATGTGGTTCCGTTCGAGCAACTGCCAAGTGGTGCCCCAATTCCGCCAGAACTGCCTCGTGGGCCTCGTGCCGGGGGCGAATCCATTCTTGCAGGATCCGAATAGCTTCGATCCGGGCAAGGGCCCGCTGCTCAACGCTGCGGCATTCGAGACGAAAGGAGCTTTCCAACCGGCCGGGGCGTGCCCCACCTGCACCGGAGTGTATGGATACACGGGCTCAGGTCCACGCATCACGAACCTGAGAGGCCCCAACTACAAGAACCTAGACTTTTCTTTGAGCAAAAATACGCGGTTCGGGGAGCGCCTGAACTTCCAGCTTCGTTTTGCGTTCTTCAATGCGTTCAACACGCACTACTTCATCAACAACGGCGTTAACAACCAAGGCTCCAGCTTCGCCTTCGTCAACGACATAGCCGCTGGAGGTGTCAATGGATTCGGGGCATGGGACCACGGCAATGTCAGCCCGCCCCGCACGATTCAAATCGGCGCAAGGCTTGAGTTCTAAACAAGGTAGACCCAAACAAACACCCCAACAGCGCCCGACCGGGTCGGGGCGCTGTTTTTTTGGGACAAGGTGACTGGCACGGTTATTTCTGTGATGAAGAAGACTTCGCGGTGGGCTGCGTTTCACTTTGCTTTCTTGAGCTGCTGAAATTGGGCAATTTCCTTTTTGGAAAGCTGGTCTTCGCCCAGCCGGTGATAAACGCGGCCGAGCAGATAATGAGGCTCGGGAAATGCCGGATCCAGAGCGATCGCCTGCTTCAATGACGGAACGGCTGCCTGGTAATCCCCCCGCATCTCCAAAACGCGGCCGAGTTGATAGTACGCCTGGGGAAGGCGAGCATCGTAATCAAGCGCTTGGCGGAGATTTTTTTCCGCGTCGGCAGGCTGGTTCACGGCCATGAGCGAAATGGCCAGATCGACGTGGGGCCAGGGAGAGGGCTTCGCTTGCAGGCGATTCAGTTCTACGGCATGGTTGTAGCTCTTGATGGCCTCATCGAATCGGCCCAGGTAGTCATAGCAAAGGCCCAAGGTGTCGTAGGCGCGCATCATCGCGGGATTCAACTCGATGACCCTTTGCAAGCGGGCGATGGCGGTGGCGTAATCCTGGGCATCATAATCGAGCCGCGCCAGCCAATAGAGGTAGAGCGGATTCTCCGGCTGGGCCGTCGCAAGCTTGGCCAGTTCCGGGCGCGCCCAATCGCGGCGGTTGAGCTCGACATAGGCCATGGCCAGGGTGAACCTGCTGCGATCGTCAAGAGGAGCAATGGCTTCGGCCTTTTTCCAGGCGATGGCGGAATTCAGGTATTGGCCGTCCAGAAAGAAAATTCCTCCGGCGATCACGAGTAATCTTGCTGCGCGAATTGATTTGGGATCGCGCTCGACTTCCTCGAGCAGGATGGCCTCGGCGCTTTTGTAATCCCCACGATTTAGGGCCTCTTCCAGCTCGAGCCGGCGGGCGCTGGTGAGTTGCAGGCCGGATAAATCACGCGGAGCGCCCTCGAGGGCAGGGACTTCCGGCTGGGTGGCGCGGTCTTGCGCCGACAGAAGAACTGGCAAGCAAGCGCTGAGCGCGGAAGAGATGACGAGGATTCCTATTTTTCTCATTTCGTTTTTCCGGCTCATTCCATACGGCACGTTAGGCGCGATGCACGATATTTGCGCCTCATCACATCAAAAGTATCCAATGCCTGGAGCATGAGCCACTCATCAGATCAGAATAGCGGATGGGCTAAGGCGACGACGCGGCCTTCGCGGCCGCGATCTTCGCTTTAGTCTCCGCCGCCGCTTTGCTTTCCGGGACAAGCTTCAGTTCAAGATTGATTTCCGCGCTAGCCTCATCGAATCTTTTCAATTCAAGGTAGATGAGAGCTAGCGCCAGATGGATTTCAGGCAACTTGGGATCGGACCGCGCCGCGCGCTGGTAGGCGGCGATGGCCAGATCGTATTTCTCCTGGACTACGTACTCCTGCCCGAGAGCCTGCTGTAATCGCGCAGAATCAGGATTCAGCTGGGAGATTTGATAATAAGACCAACCGGAGAGTTTGGTCCAAGCCTTGCCTAGTTGATAGGAGTACTCCGGTTCCTGTGGAGCCAACTGCACGAGCTTCTGGAGTTCCTGGACGGCAGGCATCCAGTTGTCGGAGGCCTCATAGACTTTCGCAAGTTGCAGATGGGCCTGCGGTTGATCGGGCATCAGGGTGACGGCACGCTTTAGCTCGCGCACGGCCTCGGCTTTTTTTCCGAGCGCCAGCAGACTGGAACCGAGCAGCAGCCGGGAAGGGCCATAATTCGGCTGAAGGGCAAGCGCTTGACGAAATCGTGCGGCGGCTTTCAGGTGCTCGCCGCGCTGCTGCGCGATGACGCCGAGGTTGTGATAGACGAGAGGATGCTTGATTCCGCGCTGGAGAGCAGCGGAGAAGATTTTTTCGGCAGTGACAAGATCGCCCGATTTCAGCGCCTCGACTCCGGGGACGAACTGTTTTTCGAGCGAAGGCGGCAGACTTTCCTGCGCGGCGGCGGAAATTCCGGCATGGGAAAGCAGCAGAAAAAGAAGACTCGTGGGACACACTCTGAGATGAGGAGCCGCAGAGCGGGTCAACTCGACCCAAATATTCGACATTGTAACCCTACCGCCAACAAGCTTCTCGATGAGCCTCAATCACATGGATTCGGATGACCCGCGCAGGCGTGAGAAGACGCCCAGCGCCAAGATGCAGTATAAAGCAGCGGCGCGGACGGCTTTCATAGGAAAAATTCAAGCACTTACGTATAATCTTTTCATCGAACCCGAAAATTGCCGTGAATACGGGCCCAAACACCGGTTGATTATGCGATTGCGCCTGGCAATTCCCGCTGTGGCTCTGGCCGTTTTCTTCTGCCCGCAGCAAAGCTGCCTTGGCTCTTCCGGACAGAACCACGAGAGCGGAAGAGATCAAAAGATCCTGCTGATTCAGCAATTGATCGAGGCGCACGATTTGAGGGAGGCGCACCGGCAGCTCGAGGATGCGTCGGAACGGTTTCCGGAAGACGCGGGATTCGACAACCTGCTGGGTGTCGTTGAAGCGCAGGAAGGCAACTACGCGGACGCGGAAGAGAGTTTCAGGCAAGCTCTGAAGCGGACGCCGAAGTTTACGGGCGCTTATCTGAACCTGGGAAGACTTTACCAGGAGAACTCCGCCCTTGATCCACAGGCGCAGCGCAAGGCACTCGATATTTACAAACGGGTGCTCGAATACGAGCCTGCGAACGCAGAGGCTCATTACCAGAGCGCGGCGCTTTTGCTCCAGCAGCGTGAATACCAGGCTTCACTCAACCACCTTTCGCGTCTCCCCGCAGAGATACAAAGCAGTGCGCAGTTCTTGTCGGTCCGATGCGCCGATTACGCTGGGCTCGGAAACCGAAAGGAAGCAGATGACGCTGCGGCGCGGCTGCTGGCGGCTCCGGATTTTTCTGAGCCGGATGCCCTGCAAGCGCTGTCGGGGCTGATTCCGGGCAAGGGTGACGACCTGATGGTCTCCCTCCTCGAAGGTCTCCAGAAGCGTCAGCCGCTGTCACCGGAACTCCTGCACACGCTGGGGTTGGCGTACGGACGGACAAACAAGCTGGCGGAGGCGCGCGCGTCACTGGAAAAAGCTTTCACGGGAGGAAAGCCATCGGCCAGCTTGCTACTGGAATTGACCAGCGTGGCGTACAAGCAAAAAGATTATCAGGGCGCGCTTGGCTACCTGGCGCACGCGCGGGACCTTGAATCCGACAACGCGCGTCTGCATTACTATTTTGGAGTTGTGTGCGTAGAGCTGAACCTGATCGCGGAAGCGCGCAATTCGTTCGAAAGCGCGGTAAAGCTCGAACCGGAAAATCCGGACTACAACTACGCAATGGGGGCAGCCTCCGCTTTCCACCACGATCCGGCGGAGGCTGTGCCCTACTTCGAGAAATACCTCAAGCTGAAGCCGCAGGACCCGCGCGGGAAACTGGCAATGGGCGCGGCGCTATTTCGAGCGAAAGACTACGACGCCGCGGTCCCCTGGCTAAGAGAGGCGGCAAAAATACCCGGTACGGCAACGGCAGCGCATTATTACCTCGGATCGATTGCCCTGCAGGAGCGCCGCTTCGATGATGCGTTGAAGGAGTTGCAGGAGACATTGAAGGCGCAACCCGATTACGCAAACGCGCTGGCAGAGCTTGGGCAATACTACTTGATGCAGAAAGATTATGAGCAGGCGGAGAAACAAATCCAGCGCGCCCTGCAAATTGACCCTGATCACTACGCGGCGAACTTCTATCTTTTGACGCTGTACATACGCACCGGAGATTCGCGCAGGGAGGCGCAGGCCAAACGCTTCGACGAGCTTCAGAAGCTACTCGACGAGAAGACACAGGAATTTCTGCGCATCGTTGAGGTGCGGCCATTCGAAACTCCTTGAGGAGGCAACTTTCGGAAATGTTCCAGCTTTCGAGCCCGCGCATTCGCTGCCGTCCACTCTTGTTGTTGGCGCTGGTGGTCACACTCTGGGCGGGAGCAAATGGACAATCTGCCGCACTGACCGCATGCAGCAGCGCGCTTTATCGGCGTGATTACATTGAAGCGGCTCAAATCGCGGAACAGCATCTGCGGAGATACCCGAATGATGTGCCGGTCCGCGTGATTCTGGCGCGCGCTGAACTAGCTCAGGGGAGGTTTCAGGAAGCTTTTGAAGAATTGCAGAAAGCCCTGGCGTCCGATCCAAGGAACATTGATGCCCTCTATTATTTGTCCCTCATTTCCAGAGAGCTCTCCGAGAGAGAATATCAGCGGCTATTTTCCATGGCTCCCGATTCCGCCCGCGTGCATCAGCTCTTTGCGGAAGCCGCATTGGGTGCCGAGAACAAAACCGAAGCTGAGGAGGAATTCCAGAAAGCCCTCGCGGCTAATCCCCGTTCCGTCGAGGTGCTGACGGAACTCGCGGAGCTGAAGCGCTCACAATCAAAATTCGACGAGGCCATCGCCTACCACATGCAAGCGCAGAAGATCGGCCCGCTTAGCTACGACGTTGCTTACGGTTTGGGTGCCTGCTACACCTACAAGCAAGATTATTCTCAAGCGATCGAGTGGCTGCGTAAGGCTGCCGCTTTGGCTCCAGATTCCGCGGCATCACGGTTTGCTCTCGGCAACGCTCTGTTTCAAAACGGTCAGACTGAAGCGGCAATCCCAGAATTGAATGCCGCGCTGCGGCTTGAGCCGCGGATGAAACAAGCCTATTTCCTACTCGGACGGGCTTATTCAAAACTCGGCCGTCAGGAAGAGGCAAGAGCCGCAATCAGGAAGCTCGACGAACTCAACCGTTCGGAAGTGCCAGGCCAAGCAAAGGAATCGACCAGCGACGTCAATCCCAAACCTTAGATGGGTGAAATAGGTTCGCGTCGCAGGGCCCCTCGAGCCCAACTATTTCCAAGCTGAACTTACTGCGAGACCTTCACCAGGACGACACCATGCGTCGGTACTTCCGCCGAATAGGAATTCTGGAAGGTGCCCAGATCTTTGTGATCCAGAAGGTCGCGCAGCTTCGCAGACGCGGGCGCTCCGATGGTTTTGAAGTCGAGCGTCATTTTGATTGGCGCTTCGCTGCGATTGAAAAGGCCCACGGCGTGGCTCCCATCGGCAAGCGGCTTCGCCCAGATCTCCAGCGGACCTTCCTCCCAAACGCGATGTCCTTGCACGCCTTTGGAGTCCTGATCGACAGCAATGACCTCTGAATTCGTGAGGAGATCCTTCGTTTCGGGCGACATGCTCCGCAAATCGTTTCCCGCCAGCAGAGGCGCGGCGAGCAGCGCCCAAAGTGCCATGTGCGTCCGGTATTCGTCGCGCTTCATGCCGCCATTGCCGACTTCCAGCATGTCCGGATCGTTCCAGTGTCCCGGGCCCGCGAATTTTTCAAGGCCGTTCTGACCAAATCCGATCAACGACATGCGGTCATAGGTGTCGTTAATATCGCCGGTGGTCCGCCACAAATTGCCCGTGGCGGGCCCCCACCGCCACGGCGCCTTTACCCCCCAGTTGCAGATGCTGAAGACAATCGGGCGGCCGGACTGCGCCAGAGCATCGCGGAGTTTTGCGTACTGCACCTCCGGATCCAAACCTTCCGCATTGCACCAATCGATTTTTACGTAATCGATTCCCCAGGAGGCGTAAGTCTTGGCGTCCTGAACTTCGTGATTCAAGCTGCCCGGCCGCTTTTCGCACGTACCCGTGCCAGCGTCGGTATAAATGCCCAGCTTCAATCCCTTGCTGTGAACGTAGTCCGCCAGTGCCTTGATGCCAGAAGGAAATCTCGCGGGATCGGCGACAATGGTCCCCTGGGTATCGCGGCTCACCTGCCAGCAATCGTCAATGTTCACATACTGGTAGCCGGCCGCCTGCATGCCACTGCTGATCATGGCGTCGGCCATTTCGTGAATGAGCTTGTCGCTCACATTGCAACCGAACTTGTTCCAACTGTTCCATCCCATCGGAGGCGTTTTTGCCAAGGACGAAGATGTCTGAGCAGACGCCGGAGGAAGGAGCGGGTTTGAAGCTGCGACAGCCAAGAAGCAGGCAAGAAGAACGAAGACCGAAAGAGAACGCCGGTTGGTCATGATTCCTCGCAAAATAGCCAAACGTAACCGCTTACGCGGAGTCTAGCACGCGGCCCTGAAAAGTGCGATGCTATTCCACCCAGAAGGAACGCGGGGCCCTCGTGAAACCCTACAGACTCGGAACTGGGATGCGATGAAACTTCTTGCCTCAAGGCTTTCTCTCATTGCTCTTCTGATACTGGCCTTGGTTGTCTTACTCGGAGCAGCGCAAGAACCCGACGACCGCAAACCACAGAAGCCGGAGTCCATGGGAGTCGCGACCGGGAATCCTCATCCTCCCGTGAAGGATGCTCTCTCCCGGCCGATCACGGCCGGAGGATTTGTTGATGGCGGGACGATCGTATTCATCGATGTGACAAAACAGGCCGGGCTCGACAGATTCCGGCACCGCTCCGGATCTCCGGAGAAGACCACCATCCTCGAAACTCCGGGATCAGGCGTTGCACTCCTTGATTATGACAACGACGGCTGGCTAGACATTTACTTGCTCAACGGTTCGACGTTTGCTGCTCTGAAAGGAAAGGAAGCGGCCCCGCGCGCAATGTTGTTCCATAACAATCACGACGGAACGTTCACCGACGTTACGGACAAAGCTGGCGTCGCGAATGAGCGCTGGGGTTTCGGAGTCGCAGTGGGCGACTACGACAATGACGGCTGGCCGGACATCTACATTTCGAATTTCGGAAAGAACCGCCTTTATCACAACAATCATGATGGCACGTTCACGGATGTGGCAGAGAAAGCCGGCGTCGCGCTGGGTGGATGGTCCACCGGGCCAACGTGGGGTGACTACGATCACGATGGCCTGTTGGATCTGTTCGTTCCCGGCTATGTGAAGTTTGACATGGACCATCCGCCCATCGCCGGTCAGGGAGGACTTCCGGCAAGTGCGTGCCAATTCCGCGGCGTGAATTTCCTGATGTGCGGACCGCGCGGCCTACCGGGAGAGAGCGACCATCTGTTTCACAATAATGGGGACGGCACGTTCACCGATGTGAGTAAGAAGGCTGGCGTTGCCGACCCACAGGGTTATTACGGCCTCGCCTCCGTGTTTGTGGATATGGACGATGACGGCTGGCTGGATTTAGCGGTGGCCAACGATTCCGTGCCTCGCTATCTCTACCGCAATCGCCACGACGGTACCTTTGAGGATGTAAGTTATTTGTCGGGTTTCGCTTTGACAAACGAGGGGTTGGCGCAAGCGTCCATGGGAATTGCGGTCGGAGATTTTAATCGCGACGGCAAAGTGGACTTCTGTGTCACCACGTTTTCAGACGACTACAAGACACTCTACAGAAATGATGGTGGGGCCAATTTCTCCGATGTCACGTACCCTGCGGGATTGGGCGCCCCAACGATTCCCTTCCTTGGTTGGGGGATCGGCTTCCTGGACTTTGATAACGATGGGCTGCTGGACATATTCATTGCCAATGGCCACGTGTACCCATCCGTGGACCGGCGGGATTGGGGTACAACCTGGGCGGAACGGCCACAGCTCTTCCGCAATCTGAATGGAACCAAATTTGAAGAAGTCCCGCCTGCGACCGGGAGCGGGTTGGCCGACGTGATACCCGCGCGGGGCGCCGCTTTCGGGGACCTCTTCAATGATGGCCACATAGACGTGGTCCTGAACAACATGGATTCTCCTCCCTCCTTGCTCCGGAACGCGGTAAAGAACAGCAACCACTGGATTGCTTTCAAATTGGTAGGGGGACCGAAGAGCCCACGGGATGCCGTGGGGGCGAAGGTCTTCCTCAGCGCCGGTGGAGTGCGCCAACGCGCTGACGTCTTCAGTGGAGGAAGTTACGGCTCAAGCTCCGATCCGCGTCTTCATTTTGGATTGGGGCTGTCCGCCAAAGTGGAAAAGATTGAGATTTATTGGCCTAGTGGAAAGAAAGAAGAGATCGTTGCTCGCGGTGTTGATCGAATCCTGACCGTTATAGAGGGCCAAGGAGTTGTTGAAAAATAATTTCTGTCAAAGGGTATGTCACGGTCCCCGGGCTGGATGCCGGAAAGTTTTGCTTTGCCGCCGGCTATGTCGCTTGTTTTTCCTCGGGCCTGGGGCTTTAGGTGTGCTTCTCTCCTGCAGTTTTGCACAGGCTCAGTCAAAGCCAGAGAAAGCAACCACTTTCTCTAATTTCCGTCCGCGGCGTGAGATACCCGGTGAAAAATTTATTGGCCGAGAGGCCTGTGCGGGTTGTCACGCGCAAAAGAGCCGCTCGCAATCACACACGGCCATGGCGCAGGCGCTAAAGACTGCCGCGGAAAGCGAGGTGCTGCGGTCACACGCTCGGATGACTTTTCGATCGGGACAATACTCGTTTGAAATCGTGAGTGAGGGCGGGCAGAAGCTGTATCGCGTGAGCGACGGAAAAGAAACAATGAGTGAACCGATTCTTTATTCGTTCGGGGATGCGCACGTCGCCCAAACATATATCTTCCGCCACAACGAAAAGCTCTACGAGGGCCGCGTGAGCTATTACACGGCCATTGACGGGTTGGACTGGACTATAGGAGATGCTCTCAGACCACCACCGAACTTGGAGGAGGCGGCCGGGAGGGACATTAACAGCGATGAAGCGAAAAACTGCTTTAGCTGTCATGGCACCGCGGCGCTGCTCAACTCTGCGCTTCAATTGGACCAACTGATTCCCGGCGTAACCTGCGAGGCCTGTCACGGCCCTGGCGCCAGCCATTCCGCAGCGGCACTTTTCAACCCAGGAGAGGGCGCGTTCATCTTCAATCCCAAAACGCTCGACCCGGAAACCCTATCACAAGAGTTCTGTGGAGCTTGCCATCGAGGCGTGGATACCGTGGCGATGATGCCCGACGTCGGCGGCATCAATAATGTGCGTTTCCAGCCCTATCGGTTGTTCAACAGCCGCGGGCATGACCTGAAAGACGCGCATTTTGCTTGCACTGCCTGCCACGACCCTCATGTGGATCTGAGAAGAGGGGACACAATCTATGACGCAAACTGTACGACATGCCACTCGCTCGGCGCTTTGAAATCTGCGGCTGGGACGCAATCCAACGCTACAACAAGCAAACAGCCGGTTGTCCTTTCCTCGGGCAAACCATGTCCGGTGGCGAACGATCGGTGCGTCAGTTGCCACATGCCGAAGGTGGAGATTCCAGGCGCGCACTTCAAATTCACGGACCACCGCATTCGAATCGCGCGGGCCGGCGAAGCGTATCCTTATTAAAGACTATGGATGGAATCCGGAATCACTTAATCCCGGATCCCTCGACAATCGTGATGTACCGGTCGATCGGGAGATCGGTGAAAGTTTCCGTGCGCCCACTGGGTTGAGGCCAGCGAATCTCCAATTTGTCGATTTTTGCGCGTTTGCCGATGCCCAGCACTTCGCGGGGATCGTGCGAGGAAAGATAACTGCCACCTCCAACTTTCAGTTTGCTGCGTTTCAAGTCGCCCGCCTGCCAGGCGATTTTTGCTCCAATGGCATCCGGATTCGATTTCTGGCCGACAAGGCGAACGCCAAGCCAGTGATTCTCCGGCGCTGCAACATTCTTTAGAAGCAGAGGCGGCCCGTCATTGACAGCGACCAACACATCCACAGCTCCATCGTTATTGAAATCCCCGATAGCCATGCCCCGCGCTGCGAAGCTCTGTGCAAAAGCCGGGCCGGCAGCGGCGCCGACGCTTTCCAGACTGCGGCCGTTGTTGTGAAACAGAAGCAGAGGCTCCTTGTAGGTGACATGGCTCGAATGTACTTCGATTTTGTCGTCCGGGTGTCCGTTGGCGATGAAAAGATCAAGGTTGCCGTCGTTGTCGTAATCGAAAAATTTCACGCCCCAGCCGCTCATAAGGCGCGTCAAACGTCCTAGTCCCATCTGTCCGGCCAAGTCCTCGAAGGTGAGGTCGTGATTGTTGCGATAGATCGAATACATTTCTTGATCTACGTTGGTCACGAAAAGATCGGGCCAGCCATCCTGATCGAAATCCGCAGAATCGACGCCCATGCCGGAGCGTTCGCGGCCATCCTGGCTGTACGCCACGCCCGCTTCCAGCCCCATTTCTTCGAATCTTCCGTTGCCCTTGTTGACAAAGAGAAAATTAGCCACCGTGTCGTTTGCCACAAAAAGGTCCATCCAGCCATCATTGTTGAGATCCGTCGCGACGACGCCCCAGGCCTTTCCCAGCGCATTGGCAATGCCCGATTCCCTGCTGACGTCGGTGAACGTGCCGTCTCCGTTGTTGTGAAAAAGCCGGCTCGCAGCCGGCGTGTAGACACGCGGAATGCAGTAGAAGCGCTCGCCGGTCTTCTCATTGCCGCAGAATTTGTTCTTGGATTTGTCGAAGTCCACAAAACGACAAACGAACAAATCCAACCGCCCATCATTGTCGTAGTCAAACCAGATGGCACTCGAAGCCCAGCCAGGCGCCGCCAAGCCGGCCTTTTCC
>QHYF01000005.1 GCA_003224075.1 Acidobacteriota bacterium | reverse complement strand
AGCGTCATCAAGACGACATGGCTCACGCTCTGTGCTACAGGGTAATTTATCACGGCAACTAGGAACGCACGACCCGGAAGCGGAAGCAATCACACTTTCCGTTCTTACATCCAAGAAAGACAACGCACATGCGGAAGGCTGCGCCACAGTAGGGAGAGAAGACGAACCCCTTCTAACGGTCCACGAAGTCGCAGAAGCGCTCAAGGTTCCACTTTCCTGGGTCTATGCGCGAACACGGCGACGAGGGCGAGATCGCTTACCTCATATCAAGCTCGGAAAATACGTCCGCTTTGATTCCGATGCCGTGCGACATTGGCTGCAGAAGTTCTCCGAGCCCCCCGATTTTCCTCTTGCTGGGCGCGACGATGAGCGATAGAATCACTCTCGGTGCAAGGCTGAGCGGACGAGTCATCGGAAAGGAATGCAAGACGATGGCACGTCCCAAGCATCAAGCTGGAAGTCTATTGATACGAGGTAAGCGCAAGAAGATGTATGTCGCTCGCTATTACGAGAACGTGGCTGGGCCTTGTGGGGAGCTGCAACGCGTGCGCCGCTCGATCCTATTAGGCCCGATCACAGAGATTGGAACTCGGCGGGCGGCACTCAACCGAATGGCCGAGCTGCTTCGGCCAATCAATCTAGGATGGCAAACCCCCAGGGCGACAGTCACGTTCAGACAGTTTGTGCAAGGGGAATGGGAACCAAAAGTCCTCTGCCTCTTCAAACTGTCCACCCAAGTTGGCTATCGCCCTATAATGTCGAGTCATCTGCTTCCCCATTTCGGTGACAGAGTGCTCTTCGAAATTACCCCCGCTCATGTCCAGGGATTCCTTTCCGACAAGTCGAAGACAAGAATTGCCTGGCACACTCTTCGCAACATGCGAAATCTTCTGCGCAGCGTTTTGCGAACCGCAACTGAGTGGGGTTACATCGAGGACAATCCTGTCGCTCGAGTGAAACTTCCACCAAAGCCAAGGAGAACGGTCACGACGTACCTGCTACCCCAGCAAGTACAGAAGCTCATCACTCAAATGCGGGAGCCGTATCGCTCGATGGTTTTGTTGGCGGTGCTCACTGGATTGCGGCGCGGAGAGTTGTTCGCGTTGCGATGGGGAGCGGTGAACTTTCAGAAAGGAAGTCTGGATGTCCGCGAATCGGTTTATAACGGACACTTCAGCACGCCAAAGACGCGCAGCAGCGTGCGTCGCATTCCCCTGAGCTCACCAGCAATTGCCTTGCTTCGAACGCATCAAACGCGGATGAAGCGAAGCGATCCGGAAGAGTTGGTGTTTGCATCTCGGGCGGGAACACCGTTTCGACCAGACAACATCTTGAAGCGCGTGATCCAACCGTTGTGCAGAAAGCTGAAGTATGGGCGCGTGGGCTGGCATACCTTCCGCCACGTCCACGCAACGCTCCTCAGCGAGCTAGGAGAACCACTCAAAACTTCCCAGGCGATTCTTGGTCATTCGGACATGCAGACGACGTTGCAGGTGTACACGCACGCCGTTTCAGAATCCGTCTTACGGGCTGAGGAACGCCTGGCAAAGGCAGTTTTGGACCCAATCGGACCCAAATCAAAGAAAGGCGTTGATTCGAAAACGGAGGAAGGCGTTTGGATTCAGTAAGAAAGTGGCGCGCCTGGGGCGATTCGAACGCCCGACCTCTGGTTCCGGAGACCAGCGCTCTATCCAGCTGAGCTACAGGCGCGCAGTGGGCGCTCCTTGATTTTTCCTGAGCGCGCAATCGTGCGGAAGCTGCGATTAACGCCTCTATTCTATCCCCTATGATTCGCTTGCGCTAGGCCGCTTTCAAAGAAGTCCGGGCCGCAGCTCAACTCATCCTTTTGCTCGAGACTTGATACCTTCGCCAGTCTTTCGATTTCTTCCGCTTTTTTGAGCATGGAGAGGGAAAGCACCTTGACCGAATCCGTTTTCTCCACTTCGGTCTTCAATTCACTCGCCAACTCATAGAGCTTCTCGACATTTTTCTTAATTTCCTTTTCATTCGCCGCGAGCATCATCTTGGGGTCGGGTTTGGGCATATTGGCATCGTCGTCCTTGTCCCTTTGTTGTTGAGGGTTTTGTGGCCTGCTCCCGGGCACCTGGGGGTCAGATAGAAAGGTGAGGACGCTGGTGGACGCACCAACCATAGCGAAATTCATGAGAAACTTACGTCTTGATTTCATGACTTGAAAGCCCCCTTGTGCGCGCCCCATTTCCTGGTGACAGTGCTACGCTTCCCCCATCCTCTTCCAATGTTATACTCCCCTTCGCATCAAAATCATGCCTAGTCCCTTCAATCGCTGGTTCGATTTAGCGCTTTCCAACGCCGTTCCTCTTTTGGGCATCCTGGTCATCGCCCTGGTGTTGAATCGGGTGCTTCGCGCCGTCACAAACCTGCTCATCAAACCAGCGGCATCGCAGTCCCGCCAGGCACAACTCCGCGAGCAGCAGACGCGCACTCTGGCTGGAGTCCTCTACGGTGCGGGCAGCAAGGTTGTCTGGGTCGTGGCTCTGCTCACGGCTCTGGACAAGGTCGGGATCAACCCCACACCGGCACTCACGCTCGCCGGCCTCGCGAGCGTGGCCGTCGGTTTTGGCGCGCAAACTCTCGTTCGCGATGTGATCTCCGGGTTCTATATCGTGCTGGAAGATCAATACGTCGTTGGGGACACCGTTCAAATAGCCGATTACGTCGGCCGTGTGGAACATCTCACGCTGCGACGTACGGTAATCCGTGATCCGCGCGGCGCCCTGGTAACCATCGCCAATGGCGAGATCCGCATGGTGAGCAATCTCAGCCGCGACTGGTCACAGACGTTCGTGGATGTTTCGCTTGCACCGGAAAGCCCGATCGAGCGAACCCTGCAGGCGCTCGAGGTCGCCGCGGCCGCTCTGCGGAGCGACCCTGCCTGGTCACAGGCGCTGGTTGATGGGCCGCGGATCCTTGGCCTGCAAAGCCTGGACCGCACTTCTTCAACAGTGCGATTGCAGGTAAGGACCGCGCCAACGCGCCAGGATGAAGTCGCGCGCGAACTGCGCCGCCGCATCCAGGTCGAGTTCCAACGGCAGGGGATTCCCCTGGCGAGTGTGCAACGGGTCGAACTGGCAGGCGTATCTCATTTCCCGCAAGAAACCACCCAGCCTGGCTCCGCGAGTTAGCGCAAGGAGGAACCACCATGGCCCAGATCACCTACGACGAAGTAAACCTGATGCTGCGCTTGTACGACATGAGGCGCGAGTCGCGCCTGCGTCAGGCGCGCGCGTGGTTCGTGGAACACTTTCATCCGGAATCTCCGGAAGACATGATGCAGAAGTATCCCCAGGGCAGCGAGGAGAACACCCACATCCGCATGGTCATCAGCTACTGGGACATGGTCGCGGGCATCGTCAATCGCGGGCTGATTAATGACGAATTGTTTTTCGAGAGCAACGGCGAGATCTGGGTGGTTTGGGACCGCATGCGATTGATTGTCCCCACCTGGCGCGGCGCTTTCAAGAACCCCCATCTTTTCCAGAATATCGAAGAAACTTGCAAGCGGCTGGAGGCTTGGCGCGAGAAACGCGCACCTGGATCCTCAGCGGCGATGCGGCAGATGTTGGGCCAGGGGAAACCCAAAACAAAGGGCGCTTAGCGCCTATGATCCGAGGGATTTCCAGCGGCTAGGCGCGGCCGGCGCCCTTCCATTTATTAGGTGGCGGCTTTTTCGACCCGCGCGTCTCTGATGTCACAGGGAGCGCTTGGTTTTGCGACCTTCACGCAGTTGCGGCCTGCTTTCTTCGCAGCGTAGAGCGCTGCATCGGCCTCCTGAAGAAGCTCCTCGAGTGGGCGGAAGCCCCATTCCTGGCTGAGCAAGAGGCCCAGGCTCATCGTGATCGGAACCACTCCGCTTGAAGTTTGCACGGGGCGTTGCGCGATTGTTTTCCGGATCTCTTCCGCCCGCGCAAGGCCAAAGGCCGGATTGCAGTTATTCAAGACCACCAGAAATTCCTCACCGCCATAGCGACCCACGAAATCGTAAGAGCGAACCGAAGAAACTAGCCGTTTTGCGGTCGCTTGCAAAACCTCATCCCCTGCCGAGTGGCCGTAGGTATCGTTCACGTTCTTGAAGTGATCCAGATCGCAGATCAAAATAGCCGTGGAGACACGCTCGCGGCAGGAACGATCAAGTTCACGTCCCAGCAAATCCAGAATCACTCCGCGGTTCCAAAGAGAGGTCAGACCGTCATGGGTGGCCTTGAAGCGCATCTCCTCGCGCGCCTCGACCAGGCGGTCTTCAAGGTTCAGAATCCGCAATCCGGTGCGCAGACGCGCTTTGAGCTCCTCGGCGTTGAATGGCTTCGTTAGGTAATCGTCAGCCCCGGATTCCAGCCCTGCCACGACGTCTTCTTTGGCCTCTTTGGATGTGAGTAGGACCATATAAACATAAGATTGTTCATTCCTCTTCCGGACTTCGCGGCAGACGCCCGGCCCATCCAACTCGGGCATCATCCAGTCCAGCAACGCGAGCCGCGGTCCATCCCGCTTGCATAACTGCTCAGCCGCTAGGCGTCCGTTCTCCAAGGCGGTCACTTCGTAGCCAGCGCGCTCCAATGTCTTTTGCAGCAGCCGACGCGACAGCACCTCGTCATCCGCAATCAGAATTCTCATTTATTGGCCTCTGCCATGTAGGCCTCCAGTTGCGGTAATAGCCTCGAGGCGTTTGTCTCGACCAAGGTAAAAGCCTCTTGGAATTGGGAAACTTCTCCGTTGCGGCCCAACTGCTCTAGCTTCGCCGCCGCAGCGGCAGCCTGTGCGGCAGCCAGGTTCGAGAGCATCCCCTTTAGGGCGTGAGCCGCCGCGACAACGCGTTTCCCCTCCCCAGATTCCACGGCTTCGCGCAAAGCTTGCAGATGGCCGGGGAATTCTTCTTTGAAGATCATCAGAAGGTCCTGCAGGAGTTCGCGGTCATTTTCCACGCGGGCAAGCAGCTCCTCGGGATCAAAGGTCGAATTGGGTGAGTCTTTATTCTCTTTCACGGCTTATTTCCTCTTCTGCACAACCAGTCGGTTGTAATGCTGCCCGGATACCAAAAGTGCCCGAACGGCGGCATGGGTTTGGTCGGTGGTTTTCGACTCAGGCACGGGAAAGTACATGGGAGTCCGTTCGGGAACAGGGGCACGCAGCTGCCCACTTGGAACTGGTTCCTTGCAGCTAGATGGTTGAAAACAATCGAGTTCGGCCGGATGTTTCTCATTTCGATGAAAGAGAGTGTCACGAGTGGGACACATCCGCATGAAGTGGTTCACTTTGAAACCATCGCTGTGGGGCCTTTCCCGTCGTACAGCTTCAAAGGGCTCGTAGAAAGGTCGGCTTCACCGGAAGGCTTAGATATTCATCGTTTGGTCAAACTAGGGTCTTTACCTGAGGTGCCTTTCCGGGTTTTACTTGCTTGAGCAGGCAGGTTTCCGATGGTATTGGCTATCCTGTCTTCTCTCTGGGAGGGTGTGTGATCGTCGGGACCCTTACGGTTCAACGCAAGGAGAATACTCTTATGGCAAAACGTGACGGGGGCCAGGTTTCAGGGATAGCGCCGGACGACTCGGGACACAACGAAGCATCGTCCGAGCTGCTCCGAGAACTAGTGGCGCACCTCCGGCAGAACCGGACGCAACTCCGCGAGGAATGGGTGGGGCGCATTTCTGAAACACGCTTGCTCACCGCGATGACTAAGGAAGAAATTTTCGCGGAAGCAACCTCGGTGTACGACAGCTACGTGGAGGCCCTCGAGACGGAAACTTTCGAAGCGCTGCAAGCCTACGCGAGAAATCTGTCCGAACGCATCATTCCGCGAGGCGTCGAAACCCACGAAGTTGTTGGAATCGTTCTTCTGCTTCGCGACGTCCTCGCACGCTCTCTCTTCGCCAAGTACCAGACGGATTTCAAGAAATTGAACCGCATCTTAGATGCCTATGAGCCGGCGGCAAACCGCATTGCCAACACGGTGGCCGTGGGTTTCGTTCAGGAGCGCGAGCGCGTCATCCGCCAACAGCAAGAGGCGATTCGCGAACTGTCTACTCCGGTGCTGCAGGTTCGCGAGCGCCTGCTGATTCTGCCGATCATCGGCGTGATCGATCCGCAGCGCGCCCGGCAATTGACGGAACAATTGCTGCGAGGGATCCGCACCAATCGCGCCAAAGTTGTGGTGATTGATATCACGGGTGTGGCGGCGATGGACGTCACGGTTGCCAACCACCTGGTGCAAACGGTTGAGGCTTCCCGGCTGCTCGGCGCGACGGTCATTGTTACCGGCCTTTCACCGGAGATTGCGCAAACACTGGTAACCATCGGCGTCGACCTGGGCAAGATGAACACCGTCGGCGACCTGCAAGGCGGTATCGAGCAGGCAGAGCGGCTATTGGGATACAAAGTGGCGACTTTGGCCGAGCCGACCTAAGTCGTCCAGGGGAAGAGCCACTTGGAAGTTCCGATTCTCAAACAAGGAGAGGTCCTGATCGCCACGTTTCAGGCGGCTCTTTCGGACGCGGATCTCAACCAGCTGCGCAGCGGGCTGGTGCGGCAAGTTGTCAAGTTTCGCTCGCGCGGTGTCATCGTGGACGTCACGGCGATGGACGTAATGGACTCGTTCGCGTCACGAACTCTGCGGGAGATCGCGCAAATGATCCGTTTGCGCGGAGCGGAAACCGTCATCGTTGGAATTCAGCCGGAAGTAGCCTTTGCGATGGTGCAGCTTGGTTTGACGTTGGAAGGGGTCGTCACAGCCCTCGACCTGGAAGAGGGTTTGAACTATTTGAACAAGAAGTTCAAGACCGTGAACTGAGAGTGAGTCACAGTGCCGGCAGGAGAAACCCGCGTGGCCATCAACTCCGACCAGGATATCGTCCTAGCGCGCCAAAAGGGCCGAGCCATGGCGGCGGAACTCGGGTTTTTGTCGGGTGATGCCACGCTTATTGCAACGGCAATCTCGGAACTAGCGCGGAACATCGTGACCTACGCGGGCAAGGGGCATATCACCTTGAAGGGAATTCAAAATTCGAGTCACGTGGGCATCCTGGTTGTCGCTTCAGATCATGGTCCGGGCATTCCAGACATTCCCCAGGCCCTGCGCGATGGCTTCTCCACTTCGGGAAGTCTCGGGCTCGGGCTGCCCGGAGTGCGGCGACTCATGGACGAATTTGAAATTACCTCCCAGCCTAGCAGGGGGACAACAGTGGCGGTGAAGAAGTGGAAACAATAAGAGTGCCGATGGTGGAGTACGGCGTTGCCAAGTTTGCACTTTCCGGTCAGGGTGAGTCGGGGGATCACCATCTGGTTTGTTGCAACCAGGACGGAGTTCTGATCGCTGCGGTTGATGGAATCGGCCATGGAGAAGAAGCCGCCAACGCCGCGAAAAGGGCCATTTCCATTCTCAGAAATGGCGTCGGCGAACCCATCATATCTCTGGTCGAACGGTGCCATGAGAAACTCCGGACGACGCGCGGTGTTGTCTTGAGTCTCGCTTCTATTGACGTCGTTCAAGGCATGATGACATGGCTCGGTGTCGGGAACGTTCAAGGACTTTTGATGCGTGCCAACAAAAAAAATGGAAATGCGCAAGAGCCTCTTCTCCTTCGAGCTGGCGTGGTCGGATCCCGGGTGCCTCCCCTGCAGGCTGCCGTGCTTCCGATACAGAAGGGGGACACGCTCATTTTCGCTACCGATGGCATTCGAAGCGACTTTACCGAGACGCTTAACTCTTTGGAGAATCCGCAAAGAGCGGCGGACAGAATTCTCCAGAATTGCCTCAGCGGAAGTGACGACGCGCTCGTTCTGGTTTCTCGGTTGACAGGAATCCGTCCATGAAGATGGCTGCAGGACGCAAAAAAAGGCCTCAAGCAAGCCTTGAAGAGGAGTACGCCTCTTTGTTGCGTGAATATGCCGCCGGGGGAGGCGAGGCCACGCTGGGCCGGGCGTATGAACTCGGGCGCCGAGCCATCGCGGAACGGAAAAGCCTCCTGGACCTCGCCTCGATTCACCATGGAGCGCTCCGGGCGTTGGCTCAGGACACAAACAATGGAAAGGGCCGCGAGGATGTGCTCCGGGCGAGCGCCGATTTCCTGGCGGAATGTATGTCTCCCTACGAGATGGCCCAGCGCGGGTTTCAGGATGCGGTGAGGGCGCTACGGCAGCTCAATGAAACTCTCGAGCAAGAGATCAAGCGCATTGCTTATGCCGTGCACGACGAAGCGGGACAGCTTCTGGTGGCTGTGCACCTTGCGCTGGCCGACATGGCGCGGGAATTACCCAAGCCCCAACAAGAGCAGCTCGGGCGCATCAAAGGCTTACTGAACGAAGTGGAAAAACACCTTCGCCGGTATTCTCATGAACTCCGACCAACAATTCTAGATGATCTCGGCTGGATTCCCGCGATCCGTTTTCTGGCGGAGGGAATCTCGAAACGCGCAAATCTGCCGATCCACATCCAGGCGAGAATTTCCGGGCGTTTGCCTGGCCCGGCCGAAACGGCGCTTTATCGCATTGTGCAGGAATCGCTCAACAATGCCGTCAAGCACGCCAAGGCGAGAAACATCTGGATTCGTGCCTGGCGGGAAAACCAAGTGCTGCATTGTTCCATCCGGGACGATGGGGAAGGTTTTGATACGCATCGGGCTCAAGGAACACCGGGCCGCAAAGGATTAGGGTTGATTGCCATGCAGGAGCGGGTGAGTGCCATCGGCGGAACGCTCCGCATCCAATCCGGCCCAGGACAGGGAACCGAAATCTCACTAAGACTTCCACTGGAGACTGAACATGTCAATTCGTGTCGTGCTCGCTGATGACCACATCCTGGTACGCCAGGGTTTGAAGTCATTGTTGGAACGGGAAAAATTTCAAGTGGTTGCGGAAGCATCCGATGGGCAGGAAGCAGTTCGCTTCTCGGAGTCGCTTCATCCGGATATCGCAGTCTTCGATATCAGCATGCCAACGCTCAACGGTATCGACGCGGCCCGCCAACTGGGCCGTTCTTGCCCGAAGACGAAGGCGATTCTGCTCACCCAGCATGAAGAAGATCAGTACATCCGGGAAGCGCTCGAGGCCGGCGTGAAAGGATACGTGCTGAAGAGCCAGGTCGCGAGCGACTTGGTTCATGCCATTCAGCAGGTCGCGCGAGGACAGTTCTATTTGAGCCCAGGCGTCTCCCGCGCCGTCGTAGAAGCGTATCGCACCAAATCGGAGATGCCCTCGGACCCATTGACGCTTCGTGAACGCCAAGTGCTCCAACTCATCGCCGAGGGGAGATCGACAAAGGACGTTGCTTCCCTCCTGGGCATCAGTGTGAAGACTGCCGAGTCACATCGCACTAGACTCATGCAGAAATTGGATATTCACGAGACGGCAACCCTAGTGCGATACGCGGTCCGGCGAGGCTTGGTACAGGCCTGAATGATTCGGTGAAATGTAAAGTCGAATTGGCCCCTGTTGTTGAACGGGCCGCCAGCCTGGAAGACAAGAACCCTCTTCGGAGGCATTCAACACAATCCGTCGCTCTCCGTTTCGATCTGGATATAGGAGAGCCTCTCGGCCTCTTCCTGGGAAAACAACATCGTTCAGACTCCATGCGTGTTCTCGGCTTCCCTGGTTCTCAGCATTTGCTGAGACTGCTCAGCACCGAGGAGGATCCGGCCTCCATACTCGGGTGGATCTCGCCCAAACCCGAGTGTTCGACGACGCGATTCCTTAACTCTGACCTGAGCGAGGTCCTTTTTGACCGCCGCTAAGTCTCAATGGCCTGCAATTGACTCACTTTCTGCCGGTCTCGTGCAACATGTTTGTTTTCAATACAATATGAAGTTCCCCCTGAAAGTGCCACTCACCTGTCTTCTGGACCATTAAGGTCTTCGCCACAAAGGAATCAGGGAAACTACCGGATTGCCCATGGTCGTGGGGATTCCTTAATCTGCTGAGGTACGATGCCAACTCGCCTCTTGCTTGCCGATGATCATTCACTCGTCCGTCAGGGGCTGAAGGCTTTGCTCGAACGACAGGGATTTCAAGTCGCTTCTGAGGCCTCGGATGGGCAAGAAGCTGTGCGCCTGGCCGCCAAGGTTCAGCCCGAAGTGGCCATCCTCGACATCAGCATGCCGGTCTTGAATGGCCTTGACGCCGCTCGCGAACTGCTGAAGTCATCGCCGAAAACAAAGGTCGTCCTTCTCACCCAACATGACGAAGATCACTATGTAACTGAGGCCCTCCGCGCCGGAGCAAAAGGGTATGTGCTGAAAAGCCAGGCGGCGGATGATCTCGTCCATGCCATCAGAGAAGTCTGCTCTGGAGCTGTTTACCTTAGCCCGAGCATCTCGCGGGCTGTTGTTGACGCTTATCTATCCAGGACTTACGTCTCGACGGACCCTCTCTCCGCGCGCGAACGCCAAGTTCTTCAATTGGTGGGCGAAGGAAAGTCCACTAAAGACGTGGCTGCACAACTGGGGATCAGCGTAAAAACGGCCGAATCCCACAGGGCCAGACTCATGCGAAAACTAGATATCCATGAAACGGCGAGCCTGGTTCGCTATGCCATTCGCCGCGGGCTGATCCAGCCTTGAAAGACGGGGACGAAAAAGGGTCTGTTCCAGGAACTTCTTGGGTCATTTCACGTGCTCCAAATGGGTGATTCACCGGATTGTATTCAGCAGGCGTCGGGCTATGGTGAGGCATGGAGAGTGGGCCGCCTCCATGACCAGGGCCCCACCTCAGTACCCCAACATCCGTTTGCCCTGGCATGGAGGCGACCCTAGCTTAGAGCAGTATCCAGAAGTCACAGGACCGATACAGATGCCGACGGAAACCAACGCGCTCATCAGAGCGCCACGAAAACGGGAGGAAATCCTGAAATCCCCAAACGGACTTTCCGATGTTTCGATCTTGAACTTGGCGGTTGACCCCGAATCCGTGTTTCGCCGCGGCTTCTTTCGCCCGCGTGTTCCTAAGGAAAGAGAGTCTAGCGATGAGGTGTTCCAGGCCCTGCTCTTGGAGGCCAATCGGGAGCTTGCACGGTTGTTGCAGGACGTGCGCTCTGGGTCCCACGCTGCGCTTCTCAGCGGCGACCAGAGCCGGGCGACCTCTCAACTTCTAATGCGCGCGGTTCGCTGTGCCACCAAGCAATACATGTTACAGGCAGAGCTGGGCAATCTTGCGCTTACCGACGAACTGACGGGTTTGTATAACCGTCGCGGGTTTATGGTCCTCGCGGAACGGCAGTTGAAACTGGCGCGCCGGTCGGGGCGCGGGATGCTGCTCTTTTTTATCGACGTGAACGGCTTGAAGCAGATTAACGACTCGTTCGGCCATTCCGAGGGAGATCGTTCCTTGAAGAGTACTGCTCAAGCTTTGGAAAAGACGTTTCGAGACTCTGACGTCATTGCCCGCTTTGGTGGAGATGAATTCGCCGCACTGGCCATCGAGGCCTCAGGCCACAGCGAGGACACCATCAGGGCCCGTCTCAGTGAATACCTGGGAACAATCAGCGCCGAAGAATCTCGATGCGCGATTTCTCTTAGTGTGGGCTGGGCACGATTCGACCCGCGGAGCCGCGCATCGATTGGAGAATTGTTGGTTCAGGCCGATCAGGCCATGTACGAACAGAAGCGGCGCCGACCGGAATCGCGAAGCGCGGTCGCGGCGGGTTGCCAATCTTAGAAGGAGCTATGGCCGGAATGCCGTCATCCAAAAATGACTCCTCGCCAGGCCAGCAAGGTCATTGCGCAGGCGCGACAAGTTGCCTGTGGCAAGTTCGGCGGGCCCTGCAAGACACGTGGATCAGTGAGTGGTCTGGCGAAAGAAGCGGAGTTCCCGTAATTCACTCGCGCCGTCGAGCCCGGTGTAACCGAACACTGTCCAGCATGAAAGGGCACTTTTGCCATGCCTGCACGGTCAGGAAGACTTGAGAAACGTGTTCAACTGACTGTCCCGGTGCAGATCTCCAGCATCCAGGACCCGGCCGCAACCGAGCGGGCCGCCACCGAAAACGTATGCTCGCTGGGAGTGCGGATTCTGACGCAACGCGCCAAGGAAATGAATGAGCGCCTGATGATCAGGTCTCTTATGGGGGATCTGCGAACTCTCGCTCGCGTTGTTTATTGCCAGCGGCTTCCGGACGGGCGCTTTGGTGTCGGGTTACAGTTTCAGGGAATGACCGTCAAGTGGCCAAGGGGCTCGTTGACTAGCGTAGCCGGTTGAGACACGGCGGGGGATTAAGCATTTCTCATCCGCAAGGCGCACGAGCTTACGTCGAATCCAAGGCTTGAGAGGTCCCACCAGGACTAGTCACCGGGCAGCAGGTGTCGTTTTCGAGACCTTTCCAAGCAATCCACGCAGAATGTCGGGGATCTTCTCGAATTCAGTGGATTTATCGAGGAAATAATTCGCGCCCGCAGAGAGACATTCCTCGCGAAATTGCGGGTAAGCGTAGTTCGTACAAATCAAAACATAAAGGCCAGGATGGTCGGGACGAATCGCACGAAGAACGTCCAGACCAGAGCCTCCGGGCATCTGCAGATCGAGAATCACGGCATCCGGATTCACCTGCCGGATGCAGCGTACCGCTTCCAGCGCGTCGCCTGCCTGTCCGGCAACCTCAACACCTCGCACGTCTCTCAGGAGGTCGGCGAGGCGATCGACGACAATTTTAGAGTCGTCCGCGATAAAGACTTTCATTTTCTTCCTCCTGGAGGATCGTTCACGCATCTCCAGAGAATGACAAATTCAACCGGAAATACATCCGGTCGAGACAGTATTCTCTTGTAGGACAAAATGAATCGAGGGTGACCGCCCGCGTCCCACATGGCGAGCCCACGAGCCCAGGAGGTGCCCTCAAAGTCGCGCAACGATGATCCAGTGGCACATCGCGACATTTTCAGTCCACCAACTGAGATCTCAAAGCAAAGCGGATGAGTTCCGCGGTCGTCTTCATTCCTGTTTTCTCGAGGATGCGTGAACGATACGTGCTGATCGTCTTCACGCTGAGAGAGAGCTCGTCGGCGATTTCCTTGACCGTCTTGCCGGAGGCGATCATCCTCAAAACCTGAAACTCGCGGTCTGAGAGCAATTCGTGAACCGGCAGATCCGCCCCTCTTCTCAAGTCGGAGGCCAGCTTCTCGGCTAGCGTGGCGCTGACGTACCGGCCTCCGGTCAGCACGCGCTTGACTGCCGTTTTCAGTTCTTCCGGCACGCTCTCCTTGGTCAGGTAACCAGCGGCGCCGGCTTTGAGTGCCCGCCTGGCATATTGCTCTTCGGGGTGCATGCTCAGGAAAAGAACGGGCAGCTTCGGGCGCAAATGTTTCAGATCGTTGAGGATGTCGAGCCCGCTTTTTCCGGGCATGCTGATGTCCAGAATGACGATCTCCCAGTCCTGCTGGCGCACAAGCTCGAGCGTTTCCTGCGCCGTCTTTGCTTCTGCAAAAGTGACTTTGGGAAAAGCTTCACCGATGGTTTCCTTGAGCCCGCGGCGAAACATGGCATGGTCATCAGCAATTAAAACTCTCATCTCGAATCCTGCCTAGGAAGGGGAGAGGGCGGCAGTGGAATCCGCAGAATCATGGTCGTTCCCGCACCGGGGACTCCTTCAACTTGGAGCTCCCCGTTGAGCATGAGGGCGCGTTCTTGCATTCCCACCAAGCCGAGCGACTTGCGCGCCTTGGCTTCCGCAGGGTCAAATCCCCTGCCGTTGTCGCGAACCTGGAAGATGAGCTGATCTGCTTTCCTTTCCAATCGCGCTTCGACGCGCGTGGCATGAGCGTGGCGTGCGACGTTTGTTAACGACTCCTGAAAAATGCGGAAAATGGCCGTGGATCGCTCGTCATCGAGGGTGAGCGGCTCTTCCGGCAATGCGACGCGGCAGTGAATCCCAGTCCGGGCTTCGAACTCCTGGGCCTGCGATTCGAGCGCAGCGGTCAAGCCCAGGTCATCCAGAGTTCTGGGGCGTAATTCCGAGGCGATTCTTCGCAAGGTGACGATCATGTCGTCGACCAACCGGCTGGCCGAATCGACTTTGGCGCGGAGGTGGGTTTGCCGCTTGGTAGTCTTGCGGCCTATGAGCGCCAGGTCCATCTTGATTGCTGTACACGCCTGCCCCAGTTCATCATGAATCTCTCGCGCGATCGACGTGCGTTCTTCTTCCCGCACGCTCTGAAGACGGGCCGCGAGAGCGCGGAGTTGATCAAGAGAGGCCTTGAACTGCTCTTCGGCGCGCTCGCGCTCGGCGATTTCTACCCGGAGCTCCTCATTGACGCGAGTGAGGACCGCGGCCCGTTGTTCGACGCGAAGTTCCAGAAGTTCTTTGGCTTTTGTTAGAGTTTCCTCTCTTTCACGGCGTTCGGTCACATCCCGCGTGAGCTTCGCGAATCCGAGAAGATTCCCTTTGAGGTCACGCAACGCGGTGATGACCACATTGCCCCAAAAAAGTGACCCGTCTTTCCTGAGCCTCCATCCTTCGCGCACACTCTGTCCACGTTGAGCCGCTTCCTCCAGGTTTTGTTCGGGCGTGCCTCGAATCAAATCTTCGCGGGGATAAAACACGGAAAAATGTTTTCCGATGATTTCCTCAGCGCGGTAGCCTTTCAGACGCTCGGCGCCCGCATTCCAACTCACCACGCGGCCCTGCGGGTCCAATTGGAAAATGGCGTATTCCTGAATGCCTTGGATGAGCAGACGGAAGCGCTGTTCGCTCTCGCGCAAAGCGTCTTCGGTATGCTTGCGGTCTGTGACATTTTCGAAAGCAACACCCATGAAACCGGCGGACAAAGGAAAGACCTGGACGGAGTAAATACCCTGCCGTATGCGAGCATCCCCATAAGAGATCTCTCCCAGGTTTCTTGGCTCCCGAGCCTGAAACGCATCAAGGCAGCGGCCGGGAATCGCTGTCTTCAGGAGCTTCGGGAATTCAGCCAGCGTCCTGCCACGAAGATCCTCGAGCGTCGACCCAGTGATTGAGGCGGCGGCGGGGTTGAGGTCAATGATTCTGAAACTTCCGGGGTCTTGAGGATTTTCAAGCTGCAGGATAACAACTCCCAGAGGAAGGCCTCTCACGATCTCCAGATAAAGAGGGAGAGTTGTTTCTGCCGGCTGGGCGAGGGCAGATTTTGCAGCGTGGCCCTGCGGCCCGGAAGTTCGGCGCGTGGTCATTTTGCCCCTTCATATACCGTGAAGCAAAATTGCTCCGCTCTGGTATCGGGCAAACACTGGCAAGGTGTTACTCAAATTCCTCGAATCGTGCATGAGGTCTTTCCTCTAACCGAAACACAGGCCGCGGGGGAAAGGACAGGCTAGGGCTTGCCCTTTTGTAGGACAGCGGGAGACATTCCTGGAACACGTCTAACGCAAGAATCATTTCCCTGCCGGCAGTCAGCTAAAATTCGAACTGGCATAACCTCCTGTCTGTGGGCAGGCCGCGATGAACGGAATGAGGATCTTGGCGGGAGCAAGCCGATCTCGAACAGCTCCAGGGTCTCAATTTATTTAGAGACCTTGCCCCTCCAAATCGTCGCCAGTCCATGCGCGAGACTCTACGCGGCCTCCGGATGGCGCGGATCAACGGAGAGAGGAATTGATCGGTCAAATGTGCCCTGATGGGCCGTTGATCTGACTGGATGTGCGGGGCTGACCCACCTCCGATCAACCTCGACGGCAACGGAACGCTGCAACAGACTGACTGATAGAACCAGCTTCATTCCGGACTTGATTTTGATTACGATTCCGGTCAGACCGCGCAGAGGACCATCCTCGATCCGCGCCATATGGCCCACCTGCATGTACGGCCAGAGCATAGCCGAAAGGCCGCTTTTTTCTACTCGCTGGATGGCCTCGATCTCTTTCTCCTCCACGGGTATTGGCGTCTTCCCTACACCGACGATTTGTATGACTCCCGGGGTCATCAAAACGGGCAGCCGGTTGTGCGGGTTCATCCGGCAAAAGAGATATCCGGGAAACAGCGGCACATCGAATTCCTTCATGCGGTCGGACCAGCGGCGCATGCATTTGCTCACCGGCAGGAAACATTCATAACCCGCATTTTCCAGAAGCAAGGTCGCTGTCTTCTCCCTCCCCGTTCTGGCCAGGATCGCGAACCAAGGCCATTGCTGAACGCTAATGTCCATAATGTCTCCCTGAGAAGCTACGGCCGTAGGAGTCCCAGGATTCCGGCGACTCTGGCGCGGCGCGGGCCTTGGTTTCCCCGAATGTCGTACATCGGCCTCCCATCACCCAGCCAGCGGACGAAATTCCAAGACCGCTAAGAACGGTAGCTAATAGGGAGGCGCCTCACAATCCGGTCTTAACCCTAAACAATGCAGCGGATAAATCCCTAAAGAACCACGGCGGGGTTTTTCTTCATGGCGCGCTCCTCCGGGTCGAGATAATCAAACAGGATGTCTTCGGCACTGCGCTTTGGCGGAGGGTCCGACAGTAATTTCATTTCGTAGTATTGCGGCAGTGTAGTACGCGTATTCCGGTGCATTCGGCGAGCAAGTGGTGATCCGCTGGGCAACCACTGGGTAAGTTGATCCCTCTGTACCGGAGGGGCGAAAGCGAACTTTCGGGCAAAAGATTCTGGATCTGAGAGTTTATTGAGTTCTTCGGCGGCTGAGGAAAATGTGGATCCTTAGCGATTAGGCGAGCTGCCTGACGTAGGAATTGGTCGAACGCGCCCTGCAAATCCCAAATGTCGAGGAGTCGCCATCCCCCGGAAGCC
>QHYF01000271.1 GCA_003224075.1 Acidobacteriota bacterium | reverse complement strand
TGCGGTCGTTGCCGATGAATTCGCGGGAATCGTTTTCGACGCGGTGGTCCATGTCTTTTTCGGCGTTGATGAAGATTTGCTCGCTGCCCTTTTTGTCCTCGAAGCGGAGCTCGTTGTAGTTGGCGGAGCCGCCGCCCTTGGTGCTGCGGGACATGAAAGTCGTGCGCGTCTTGTGGTCAGGGAGAGGGTATGTCGGCATTTGGTCGTCGTTGTAGACGCGACCGGTAATGATGGGCCGGTCGGGATCGCCTTCGAGGAATTCAACAATGACTTCCTGGCCGATGCGCGGAATGGAAACAGCGCCCCAGTTTTTGCCGGCCCAGGGCTGCGAGACGCGCACCCAACAAGAGCTGTTCTCATTCTTCTTACCGAGGCGGTCCCAGAAAAACTGCACCTTCACGCGCCCGTACTTATCCGGATAAATCTCCTCGCCAGCAGGGCCGACGACGACCGCTGTCTGGACACCTTGTACGACGGGTTTGGGAGTCAGGCGCTGGGGGCGGAAGGGTACGGACGAGGGGATGCACGTGAAATGGTTGGTGTACGTTTCCTGGGAGGCGCCGTTCGAACCAGCATAGCTGTCTCCGACCGAAGTGGAGTGGGTGACTTCCGTGAGAACGAAGTCACCGTTCATGTCCTGGCGGGAGTGAGAGTCGAGGTGGAATTTGTAACCGGACGCGAAGGAACGAACGTTGCCGGAGCCCGTGATCAGGTGATGCCAGGCCTCTTCTTCCTGCATACGGATCTTAGTCAGTTTGTCACCTTCGGCCTTCTTCGTATGGATCCCGGGATAATCATAGATCTCGTAATTAGTGTTGCCGCCGATTTCAGCGACCGTGGAGACATTGGCCATCAGAGAAGTATTCGGGGTTTGAAAATTATAGTCCGTGAGGGCGTACTTGCCGGGCCGAAGTTGCTGCTCCGCGCCCCAGCTCTCCACAACGTCCTCATGCAGCACCACCGCCCCAGGCGTGTAATTAAACCGGACTTTGTGCTGAACGGGGCAGTTCTTGTGGGTTTGCGGATTGTCCGAGAAGATCAGCTTGTGAGAGTTTTTGTCGTGCTCGAAGAAATAGTAGATGCCGTACTCTTCCATCAGGCGGGAGACGAAATTGAAAGCAGTTTCGCGATACTGAACTACGTATTCCCGCTGGTCATAACTGGCTTGTGTGCGATCCTGAAAATCCTGAAAGCCATGGTCCTGAAAGACTTTTTTCACGATTTCGGGAATAGTTTTTTGTTGAAAAATTTGGCAATCGGCGGTGCGTGTGAGGAACCAAAGCCATGGCACGATTTCGGCGCGATAGTGACTGTAGCGATTGTCGCCACCGACAAAAGCAAAGCGGCTTACAAAACCGTTCCAGTACCGCTGGTCGTCGCCGCCATGATGCAGACTGATGGCTACGCGCTTGCCGACGATGTCCTTGAAAGAAATGGAATGATTCTCCGAGAGGAAGTCCGCGGAGAAATGAAAGAGCTGAGAGATACCCTCCTGGGCGCTGAAGCTCTGAAGAAGCAAGGCGTCCTTACCCAGAGGTGTGTCGATAGAGATGAGTCTCTTTTCTTGTGTGACCGCCATATCGAAACTGCCCTTCCTTCCGGTTTGCCGTCCGGATAGAAAATCCGCCGCGAGCAATACCGGTTTTCGCGGCTACCACTGACCGGGAGCCGCGCCAATGACACCGGAGGTCCAGGACTTGGAAAATTCCGCGAAAGACGTCTTTTCGAAAACCTTCTGATTGGGTTTGTCCGCCCAGTGCGCTTCATAAACGCTGCCGCAGGAAAAGATAAAGGTGTGGTAACCCCAATCGGCCGCGCCGAGAGCAAAGGGAACTGTGTTCAAGGCAGAGATCCCGCTGGTGCCAGGCTTCGGGTGCAGACCAGGTGCAAAATTGGCCGCGAATTTGTCGATATGAACGCCCACGTTCACTAACTTATGGCTATCAGTGCCCCTTACCACAGTTCCATGGGGCGGGCCGTAACGGTGCTTCCAAACGGATTCGAAATCCGCATCCTCACTGACATTACGGCTGTAATACCAGGTCGTGAAACCGTCTTCGCGACGCGCCTGCTCGATCAGGACGGTGCCGCGACCAGACCGCACGACGGAACTGCGAGCATCCCGAGCCTTGCCTATAATCCCGCCCCACGGCTTGAGCTGACTGTCCCGATAAACTGTCATGGCGGCGAACAACAATTCCACGCAGTTGATCGGCTGGGGATAGGGTACCGATTCCAACTTTAAGGCGGGCTTAAGCATGCGCTTGAGCATCGCTTCCTGGCTTTTCCTGTTTCGCTCCTGACGAGGCTCCGAATTGACCACGGCAAAGGAAGACTCATCACCATAGTATGGTCCGAAGCCATACAGTTCGATCCCCAAGTTCTGTTTCTCGATGATGTCTTCCACAAACGCTAGGGCTTGGTACGCGGCATCTTCGGGCGACGCCGCCATCTTCCTCAGCGCAGGGATGTCGGCTCCGAGAGAACGAACGAGGGGCGATGAGGCCGTCGCGGTCGTTTGATCGCGGACGTTTATGGGGCGAGCCTCCTGGTTCAAAGGGCCGGCCGGTCGACTTGTCGTCATCCTCTCACTCAGCTTCGAACGAGAAGCCTGGCGTTGGTAGTCTCCAGGCTCTCGGCTTCGCTCCGACGTCTCGCAAGGTCATTACGCATAAATAAAGGCGCCGTTGTCGGCGACGGAGACGCGGATGGCGGATGGTTTTTGGCGGTCGGCCATGCGGCTGAGCAAGTAGCGGGAGATGTCGGGCAGCATGGTGTTGGTGAGGATGTTGTCGACGTTGCGGGCGCCGGACTCGACTTCGGTGCAGCGCTTGGCGACTTCGGCGACGACCGCAGGATCGTAGTTCAGCTCGATCTTGTGATTTTCGCGGATGCGGCGCTGAATCTTGCGGAGCTTAAGGGTAACGATGGTCTTCATGGCTTCGTCGCGCAGCGGGAAATAAGGGACGGTAACGAGGCGGCCCATGAAGGCGGGCTTAAAGATTTTGTTGAGCTCGGGCTTCATGGCTTTGGCCAAGCCTTCGGGGCTTGGCGCGGTCTCGGGATCGGCAGTGAGTTTCATCAAGAGATCGGTGCAAGCGTTGGAAGTGAGAATGATGATGGTGTTCTTGAAATCGATTTCGCGGCCTTCGCCGTCTTCCATCATGCCTTTGTCGAAGACCTGATAGAAAAGTTCCAGAACATCGGGATGAGCCTTCTCGCATTCGTCGAGAAGAACGACGGAATAGGGGCGGCGGCGAACGGCTTCGGTGAGGACGCCGCCTTCGCCATAGCCGACGTAGCCCGGCGGCGAGCCTTTGAGGCTCGAAACCGTATGGGCTTCCTGATACTCGGACATGTTGATGGTGATGACGTTGCGTTCTCCGCCATAGAGAA
>QHYF01000276.1 GCA_003224075.1 Acidobacteriota bacterium | reverse complement strand
TCGATCCCGTGGCCATGGGCCGTGCCCGCGCGAAACAGACACGGGCCGGCGTGGACGGCAGCCAGATTGACCGCACTCGCGCGACGCTGAATACCGTGGTGCCCATTGTGATGCACGGCGATGCAGCGTTCGCGGGTCAGGGGATCTGGGCGGAAACGCTCAACCTCTCGGATCTGGAGGCCTACACCGTCGGCGGCACGATTCACATTATCGTGAACAATCTGATCGGCTTCACCACGCGGCCCACGCAGGAGCACTCTTCGCGTTTTGCTTCTGACATTGCCAAGCGCCAGTCCGTGCCGATCTTCCACGTCAACGCGGAAGACCCCGACGCGGTCGTGCGCATCGGCCGGATTGCTGCGGAATATCGAGCGACGTTTGGAGGCGAGGTCGTCGTCGACATCATCGGTTACCGTCGCCACGGCCACAGCGAAGTCGACGATCCCACGATCACCGAGCCGCGCCTGTACGAGCGCATTAAGAATCACCCTCCCCTCTGGAAAATTTATGCCGAGCACATCGGCGTGGATGCCGCGCAGATTGCGGAAAAGATCCGCAGGGAGTACGAAGAAGAACAAACGCAGGCGCGCGCGGTGAAAAAGATTCCGCAGCTTCGCAAATTACCCGAATATTGGGCGCCGTATTACCACGGGTGCTACAAACCCGAGTATGAAGTCGACACCGGCCTCACGCGCGAAAAGCTGGCGGAAACTACTGACGGCCTCGTCCGCGTGCCGCAAGGATTTCACGTTCATCCGAAAATCGTGAAATTACTCCAACAGCGCGGCGAGATGGGCCATGGAAAACGCGCGGTCGATTATGGCTTCGCCGAGGCGCTGGCGTTCGGTTCTTTGCTGCTCGAAGGCACTCCCGTTCGCCTAACGGGTCAAGATTCGCAGCGCGGCACGTTCAACCAACGCCACGCGGTGCTGGTCGATTCGGAGACGGAAGAGGAATATCTGCCGCTCGCGCACCTGGCTCCGGACCAGGGCTTCTGCGAGATCTACAATTCCTCTCTCTCCGAAGCAGGCTGCCTCGGTTTCGAATACGGCTTCAGCCGCGACTATCCGGAAGCTCTCGTCCTGTGGGAAGCGCAGTTCGGAGATTTCGCCAACGGCGCGCAGGTGATCATTGACCAGTTCATCAGCGCGGGCGAGGACAAATGGAATTTGCCCGCGGGCCTGGTCATGCTTCTGCCGCACGGTTACGAGGGCCAGGGCCCGGAACACTCCAGCGCGCGCATGGAACGCTTCATGCAGCTCGCTGCCGAAGATAACATGCAGATCTGCCAGCCTTCCACCGCCGCGCAATATTTCCACATGCTGAGGCGCCAGGCGCGACGCCCGTGGCGCAAGCCGCTCATCGTTTTCACGCCCAAAAGCATGCTGCGCCACCCCGATGCCAGTTCGAACATCGAGGAGTTCACGCGCCCGCGCTTCCAGCCGATCGTACCGGATCATGAAGTGCGCGACGCCAAACGCATCCTCATCGCCAGCGGCAAGGTCGGCCACGAGTTGCGCGCCGAACGCCGCCGCCGCAAGGACACCAGCACGGCGATCTTGCTCCTCGACCAGCTTTACCCGCTGGCGCGCAACGAAATCTCAGCGGCCATCGCGGAGTATCCCGGCGCGCGCGAGATCGTGTGGGTACAGGAAGAACCCGCAAACATGGGAGCGCTTTCCTATGTTTTGCCCCGGCTGGAGCGCGTTGCCAAGTCCCTCGGACTCAGCGTTCGCTCCGTCAAGCGCTCGGCCAGCGCCAGCCCCGCAACGGGATCCGCGAAGGCGCATGAGCTGGAGCAAAAAACGCTCCTTGCGCTCGCCTTCACAACCACAAGCAACGACTAAGCTTCCGCCGCTGTAACCTGGCATTCACATTCATGTAACCGGCCCTTTACCCACGCCGCCGCCCGGCCCTGCGACAATCAGTTGTGTTACACCAATCCTTGGATAAGCCAAATCTTTCCCATGCCTACCGCAATTCGCCGTCCTACGGTAAACTGCCCTCAAGCCGGCGTGCGGTACGCTCGAACTGCATGAAACGCATCCTGATTATCGAAGACGACCGCGATATCGTCGAACTGGTTCGCTACAATCTCGCCAACGAAGGTTTTCAGGTCAGTGCCGCTCTTGATGGCAGCACCGGCTTGGGCACCTTGAAAAAGTCGCCGCCCGATCTGCTCCTTCTCGACCTCATGCTTCCGAAACTTTCCGGCCTGGAAATCTGCCGGGAAATTCGCCGGGATGAGTCCCTCAATCGTTTGCCGATTCTCATGCTCACGGCGCGCGGCGAGGAAGCCGACCGCGTCGTGGGCCTGGAGATGGGCGCCGACGATTACGTGACCAAGCCCTTCAGCCCGCGCGAACTCCTCGCGCGCGTCAAGGCGCTGCTCCGCCGTGCGGAGCCACCCTCGGACGCGCCGCGTGTCATTGAAGTTGGCAAGCTGGCAATCGATCCGGCTTCCTATCGCGTGAGCCATTCCGGGAAGGCCGTACCGCTCAGCACGCTCGAATTCCGGCTGCTCTACTACCTTGCTTCGCGCCCCAATCGCGTCTTCACGCGCGATCAATTGCTCGATGCCGTGTGGGGAACCAATCGCTTTGTCACGCCGCGCAGCGTGGACGTGTACGTTCGCCGCTTGCGCGAAAAAATCGAATCCGATCCGGAAAACCCCACGCATTTGAAAACTGTGCGCGGCGCAGGCTATTTGTTTGAAACCCGTGCGGCTTAATCTTTTCTGGAAACTCGGCTTTGCCTTTTTCGCGCTGCTGATCGCGATCCTGCTGCCGGTCGATTTCTATGCCGAGCGCGCCCTGCGGCGCGATTACGAACGGACCGGTTTCGAACAACTGGCCGCGATTGCGCGCATCGCTCTCGCGAATCCGCCTCGGTTGCCTCCCAATTCTCCGGCTCCTTTGGCTCCTTCAAGTTCAGCTCAGTTAGAGGACTCCGCCGCCAGCCTTCGCGGCTGGGTTTCTCAAATGGCTGCAAGTGGCGCGCGCGTGACCGTGATCACGGAGAGTGGCAAGGTGCTGGCGGATTCGCAGTCCGATCCGCAAACCATGGAAAATCACGCCGGACGCCCGGAAATCCGGGCCGCCTTTGCAAGCGGCAACGGCCAATCCATTCGCCACAGTGTCACCATCAATCGTGACCTCTTGTACTACGCCGTGCGTTTGTCCGTCGCCAACGGGCCGCCCATGGTCCTTCGTTTTGCGCTCCCCGTCCAAACCGTGGACGAAGAGCTGCGGGAATTCCGTCGCCGGCTTTGGCTGGCCTCCTTGGTCATGCTGCTGGTCACCGGGATGGTTTCATTGCTGATTTCGCGGTCTTTCTCGACTCGCGTCGAGCGCCTGACGGAATTCTCGCGCCGGGTGGCCGAAGGCGATTTTCGCCCCATCGAAGCGGATCGCAGCGGCGATGCCATGGAGGCTCTGGCGGTTTCGCTCAACGAAACCGCTGCGCGTCTCGACCGCACCATTCGAACGCTGACCGAAGAGCGCAATCTCTCCTCGGCAATTCTCGCAAGCATGGTGGAAGGCGTTGCGGTCGTGAACGCTTCGGAGCGGCTGCTTTTCGCGAATCAGGGCTTCGCGGAGATTCTCGGCTTGGACGTCCCGCCGCAATCGGGAAGCGCGCTTCTGGAAGTGGTGCGGCAGACGGAGTTGATCGAGGCGGTCCGCCAGGTCTTGAAGGGCGAGCCGCGCGTTCAAGCTGAAATCGTCACTGGCACGCTCCGCCAGCATTTTTTCGCCGTGACTGTGGCCTCCGTCCGCGCCGCCGACACCTCTGGCGCGGTCATCGTGCTGCACGACATCACCGGCCTGCGCTCACCGCCATCCAGGGCTTTGCCGAAACGCTTCTTGCGGGCGCCCTCGACGACCCGCAGAATCGCATCCGCTTCCTCGAAATCATTCTTGAGCACTCGCGGCGTCTCGCGCGCCTCACCGAGGACCTCCTGAAACTTTCGAAAATGGACGCCGACCGGCTCGAGCTGGAGATTCGCCGTCTGAGCGTCTCTCAGTTCGTGGAAAGCTGCATCGAGACCGCGCAGCGCCCGGCCAAGGAAAAAGATTTGAACCTATCGGTCAAATTACCGGAGCGCCTGCCGGACATCGCCGCGGACCGCCCTCGGCTCACCGAAGTGCTTCAAAACCTGCTCGACAACGCCATTCAATACACTCCGTCCGGCGGCCAGATCCGCGTCAGCGCTGCCGCCAACGGCAACGAGGTAGTCTTCACCGTCTCCGACACCGGCATCGGTATCCCGCGGTCCGACCAGCCGCGTATTTTCGAACGCTTCTACCGTGTTGATGTCGCGCGATCGCGCGAGGTGGGTGGCACCGGACTTGGTCTGGCCATCGCCAAACACCTTGTCGAAGCCCAGGGCGGCCGTATCTGGGTCGAAAGCGAAGTCGGCCGGGGCTCTCAGTTTCATTTTACCGTTCCCGTGTTCGAGCCGGAGCGCGCTGCCTCCCGTCTCGGGCAATAGCTCGATAGCTCGAATCGCTGAGCAAACCGTCGAATCTTCCCCCGCGAATTCCGAGATTACGGAGAATTCACATGCCCTTCATTCGGACGTGACCCCGAACTGCCAGCCTGAGCGCGCTTGATCTTCACGTACAGTCCTACCACGGGGACCGGTGCACCCCTGGCTCCGGTCCCCTTCTCCCCCCGGAAGGTTGTCACCCGCTCCGCCGCGGGAACCGCCCGCCGCAAAGCAACCAGCGAAAGCGCCGCCTCAGTAAATATGCAGAGCGCCGAACATGCGCCATGTCAATCGCAGGAGCGTGCTCACTACGAAGAAACGGAGCAGGCGCGTTGATGCCTTAAGAGCTCAGCAACCTCTGAAACGTCAACGGTTTCGCGTGAAATTCCACCTATTGTTACAGGATATTCACATTCAGTTGACGCAACTGTAAGACGCTGCCTTTACCTTCTGCCGCGGGTGGTACGCGCTCTTTTCCGTACCAGGTCGAATTTTGCTCCAAAGAGAGAGGAAATGAAAAAACTAGCTGCACTCACATTATCGATATTCCTTGTTTCGGGAACTGCTTTGGCCGATACGCCCAAGGATGCCGAGGCACAGCCTGCCAAGGGGGCTCAACCGGCGAAGCCGAAGGCCGCCAAGAAGGCTGAGAAGCCGGATTTGGCCATCGCGGCCCAGCTCGAGGAACTCCGCCAAGCCGTGCAATCGCAACAGGAAGAGCTCCAGCTTTTGAAGGAAGAGCTGGCGAAGCGCGACCGCCAGATCGACGAAGCCCGTGAAGCTGGGGCGGCGGCCAACGCTCGCGCCGCGGAAGCGAGCAGCAAAGCCGCCGAAGCCGTGAACACCACTGCGGAAGTGAAGTCCGCTGCGGCGACCCTCAACTCCACGGTCGGTGACCTGAAGGCCAGCAACGAGGTCGTGAAGACCACTTTGGCAAAAGAACAGGCTGCGGCGCAGAAGGCGGCCGAGGAAGGCCCGAGCACGATTCACTATAAGGGCATCAACCTCACGCCCGGCGGCTTCATTGAGGCTGCAACGGTGTTCCGCAATCGCGCAACTAGCGGCGACATCAACACCCCCTTCACGGGCATCCCCTATCCCAACAACGCGCTCAGCAAGGTGACGGAAAACAATTTCACTGCCCGGCAGAGCCGAGCGACACTGCTGGCCGAAACGAGCATCGGCAACGCCAAGGTGACGGGCTACTACGAGGGGGATTTTCTTGGCGCCGGCACTACTTCCAACAACCGCCAGAGCAACAGCTATGTGTT
>QHYF01000275.1 GCA_003224075.1 Acidobacteriota bacterium | reverse complement strand
GAATTTGTTGCTTCCACAATAGTTCCATCGGCAGAGTACCGGCAACGAGATAAGAGAGTTCCTCGGGCGGTGTGCGTTCGAGATTTTTTGGATAATCGTCGTAGATGAGCGTGTGACACGCTTCGAATAACTCGAGGAGTTCGCGTTGAACGCATGGATTGGGAGGAGCTTCTCTGTCCTCAAGGTAATCCACCTGACCTTCGAGGAGCGGGTTCTCCGTGAACAACTCCACCGCGCGGAAGGGAGCGCGGCCGACGGTGAGAATATCCATCCGGCCATCGTCGTAACGTTTTGCGACCTCGGCGATTTCGGCGGTGCAGCCAACACGCACCACGCCCTTGGGCAGCGAAAGAAGCATGCCGAATTCAGATTTCTCCTTCAGGCAGTTTTTGACCATCTGGCGGTAACGTGGTTCGAAAATATGCAGCGGAAGCGCCGCGCCGGGTAGAAGGACGACGTTCAGCGGAAACAGTGGAATGCGTTAAGGCCGCATGGGTCCCAAACCAAATCATACCAGAAGGCGTGGCTCGTGACCCGACAGCGTCGCAGCAGGTGGGAGTCGCGATTGGTGACGAGCCTGCGTACCTTTCCGGTGCGGACCACACGTATAATTTAGTGCGACCCAAGGCCCACCTTGGCCCGATGAAAAGCGGAGTCTCACGGGCTGTCTAAGGTGGAGAGGGAGGAGTTGTGAATTACGCCGCGCTGCTTCGATCCGCCCTCGTGGCGTTGCTCAGGAACAAGATGCGAAGCATCCTGACGGTCCTGGGAATCACCATCGGGATCGCGGCGGTGATTTGCGTCGTGGCCATAGGAAAAGCGGGCCAGGCCCGCGTCGAGCAACAACTCAATAATCTCGGTGATAATTTTGTGTGGATTGAAGCGGGAGGACGCGCGGTGAATGGCGTGCGCACAGGCACGCACGGGACAAAGACGCTGGTATTGGCCGATGCAATCGCCATCAAGAACCAAATCCCTTTGATCAAGAGCGTTTCGCCGAACGTGGATGCTTCGGTGCAGATCATCTATGGCAATCAAAATTGGTTCACGACCTACCGCGGAGTTTCGCCCGAGTATTTCGACATTAAACGGTGGTTCATCGATCAGGGCGCGTCCTTTTCCCAGGATGACGTGGACCGCGCCGCGGACGTCTGCGTCCTCGGGCGCAGTGTGCGCGATCAGCTTTTTGGCGTCGAGGATCCCATCGGGAAAGTAATCCGCGCCAAGGATCTTCCGTGCAAGGTCGTTGGAACGCTCCTGCCCAAGGGCTTATCCGTTTCCGGGCAAGACCAGGACGACACCATCATCCTGCCGTACACAACGGCGCAGAAAAAGATCAAGGGAATTACCTGGCTGGACGATATCCTCTGCTCAGCGGTTTCACAGGAGGCCGTCAAGATCGCCGGCCAGGAAGCGGCAGCCTTGCTTCGGGACCGCCACCACCTGCGCCCCGAAGAAGAAGATGATTTCAACATCCGCAATCCCGAGGACATTATTCAAGCGCAACTGGAAGCCAGCAAGACGCTCACGGTTCTTCTGATCGCCATCGCTTCAATCTCCCTGATCGTGGGGGGAATCGGGATTATGAACGTCATGCTGGTTTCCGTGACCGAGCGGACGCGCGAGATCGGAGTCCGCGTCGCCGTCGGCGCGACGGAAGAAGCGATTCAACTCCAGTTCCTGGGTGAATCGGTGATGCTGAGCCTGGTAGGGGGAGCGGCTGGAGTGCTCTTCGGCGTCGTTGGGTCTTACCTGGTGGGCCGGACGTTGCAGTGGCCCATGCAGATGTCGCTGGAAGCGGTAATCGTGGCGGCCTTGTTTTCGGTAGCCGTAGGGGTTTTTTTCGGATACTACCCGGCGCGAAAGGCTTCTCTGCTCGATCCCATTGAGGCCCTGCGCTACGAATGAAGCATCCGGGAATTAATTTCTGGGACAGGAAATGAAAATAAAGAGCAAATGGCTCATTTTGGCGGGCCTTGTGGTCGTCGCCGGACTGTTTGCGGCGTTTGGCTTGAACCACAATACGCAAGCGCAGCACTTCACCGCCAAAGTCGAACGGGGCGAGATTCATGATGTAGTGGAAGCAACGGGAACGATCAATGCGGTCATTACGGTACAGGTCGGGTCGCAGGTGTCGGGTACCATCTCAAAGCTTTATGTGGATTTCAACTCGCGCGTGCATAAGGGCGACATCGTCGCGCTGATCGATCCTGCCTTGTTCAAGGGAGCGCTGTTGCAGGCCACTGCGGACTTGGAAAACGCCAAGGCCAATCTTGCTGCTGCACGGGCGAACCTGGAAAAGGCCAAGGCGGCGCTGGTGCAAACCAAAGCCGACTACGACCGCACCGTGGGTCTCACCAAAGGCGGCATTGACAGCCAACAACAGATGGACATGGCAAAGGCCAATTATGATTCGGCGAATGCAACGGTGGCCGCGGCGGCCGCGAATGTCACACAGGCACAAGCGCAGGTCAGCCAGAAAGAGGCTGCTGTGACAGTGGCCCAAACCAATCTGAACTACACGGTGATTCGCTCGCCGATTGACGGAACGGTGGTGGCGCGCAACGTGGACGTGGGACAAACCGTAGCCGCATCGTTGCAAGCGCCGACCATTTTTACCATCGCGCAGGATTTGACCAAGATGCTGGTCTACGCCAAGACAGACGAGTCCGACGTCGGGAACATTAAACTCGGCAAGCCGGTCACGTTCAAGGTGGATGCGTTTCCGAAGGATATGTTTCACGGAGTGGTCAGGCAGGTGCGCATGAATGCGACCACGGTGCAAAACGTGGTCACCTACGACACGATCATCGAGTTTGCCAACCCGGAGCTGAAGTTGTTCCCGGGGATGACGGCCTACGTGACCATTCCCGTGGCGACCGCGCAAAATGTTTTGAAGCTGCCCAACACGGCCCTGCGATACAAGCCGCCCCTGTCCCAAGAGGAGATTCTGGCGCTTTATAAACAGTATGGAATCGAAACCGGCGAGAGAAAACGGGTGAACGAAGATCCTGCTGCGCCGGAACGCAGCGCGCCTGCCGGCGGAGGCCAGAATCAGCCCCGCACGCCGCGGGCGGATGCCGCCGTAGTGTGGAAACTCCATGCGGATAACACTTTGGAGCCGGTGAAAGTTTTGCTGGGGATCACCGATCATTCCTACACGGAAATCACGGCGCTCCTCAAAGGGGAAGTGAAGGAAGGAGACGAACTCATCATACGTTCGGTGACGCCGAAAACGGCAACGCCGGGAGGACCGGGAATCCGGCGGTAAGCGTCTCGAAGCCGATGCGCCACCCGATATCCGAGATGGATTCAATGCAGACCGCCCCTCAAACCGAACTGGCATCCACTGCGCTTGCTGGAAACGCCGTTATACGCGTGGAAGACGCCCACAAGTATTACGAACTCGGCGAAACGCGCGTCCACGCACTGCGGGGCGTGAGCGTTGAGATCGAGCGCGGCGAATTCGTGGCCATCATGGGCGCGAGCGGGAGCGGAAAATCCACGTTCATGAACATTCTGGGGTGTCTCGACCGCCCGAGTTCCGGACGATACTTGCTCGAAGGCATTGACGTTTCCAAGCACGACAAGAAGGCGCTGGCGCTGATCCGCAACCAGAAGATCGGATTCGTTTTCCAGGGATTCAACCTGCTGGCGCGCACGACCGCGCTCGAAAATACCGAGCTGCCGACGCTGTACGCAAAGATTGATAAGGCCGAGCGCCACAAACGGGCCGCCGATGCGCTGGCCATGGTCGGACTTGCCGACCGCGCGGAACACTTTCCATCGCAAATGTCCGGAGGACAGCAACAAAGGGTGGCGGTCGCTCGCGCTTTGGTGAACCACCCTTCGATTCTCCTCGCCGATGAGCCCACCGGCAATCTCGACAGTCGTACCTCGGTCGAGATCATGGAGATCTTCCAGAGCTTGAACGACAAAGGATTGACCATTGTGCTGGTAACGCACGAGCACGATATCGCGCAATACGCGAAGCGTGTGCTGGTCTTCCGCGACGGGCGAATTCGCAAGGACGATCCGGTGCTCCAGCGCCCCAGAGCCGCCGAAGTTCTGAAGACCCTCCCAACCCTCG
>QHYF01000274.1:3615-7553 GCA_003224075.1 Acidobacteriota bacterium | reverse complement strand
GTGCGAAGAGAGGGACTGCGGATTTCTCTCGAAGCATCAAATTCACAAATCAAGGATCAGGCGCTACTGTTGCGGCCATACTTCCGGGCGAGCCGAAATGGCCTGCGAGCAGCGTCAGGGAACCAGTGCCGTTTTTCTTCCGCGTTTTCCTTCCAGTCCTCTTCCGTGGGCGAAAAAGAGAGTCTGAGCAGATAGGCGGGAGCCGAAATCAAACCGCCACACATGCGCATTCGAAAGAGGGCGCGTGTCAAAAGACCCGGCGGGGAAGAACCGGCGACGGGGAGCCATTCGAGAACCTGCCCTGCGAGCTTCGCGGCGCCAGAGTCGGAGTGAACCATCGGCAAGACTTTGCCGGGGAGCGGCGCTTTCAGCAGGTTTGCCGCAAGCAACAGCCCGGCGTGCAGCATGCGTTCCGCTCCGACTTCTTCGGCCGACTCTGCGGCCCGCTTCCAATCCAGGTTTGTTTGGCTGCAGACCAGCGCGGCGACGTCGGCAATCCACATCAAACGCTCCCAATAGTGTTTTGCCCCATGAACGCAAATCAGCACCAATTCGTCTTCCACTGAAAGCGCGGGGGCTTTGCGGGAATCGAGCAGCACGCGGACCTGGCGTTCGAAAAATCTTTCGAGGAGGAGCCGGCGGGGAAAATAGCGCAGCGTGTAATCGTTGTGCAGCTCGACGAGAAGTTTCGAATCCGGCGCGGAGAAAAGATACTGGCCCGGTATTTTTCCGGAATCGATCGCAGAGACAGGCACTGCTGCCTGGTAACCGGCCGCAATCATCAATTCGGTGGCACGGCGAATGTCACGCTGGCGGACAAGCAGGTCCAGATCGCCATAGCTGCGCATCGCGGGATCGCCATAGGCCCGCAAGGAGAGAACCGGTCCCTTCACGGCAAGAACACCGATCTCAGCGGCGGCGAAGCGTTTCAACAGCCGGAACAGTTCCGCGGTCAATCTAAGCGTAAGAAAAATCTGCTCCCGCTGGCATTCCATGAGCGTCTTGTTCATTCCCGGGGGACCAAGTCTCTGTCAAGTTCGTGCAGATGCGCCGCCAAGTGACCCACCATACCGTGCTTTTGCACAAGCAGAAGCAACCGAGTCCAGTCGGCTGACCGGAGAAGCTCGTTGAGTTTCACCGCATCGCATTTTGGAGACGCGCACTCAAGTAGAACAGGCCATTCGTGCTGGGAAGCACTGATGCCAGAGAGGTGAGCAAGCGGTAAGGACTTGGCCATACTGATGTGCCCGTAGTGTACGCGATTGGGCGGGCTATTGCGTGAGGGAGAAACGACCGAAAAAATCTCAGACACCAGCCAGCGGTTACTTTCCCATGGTGGCGGTAAACGTCTCGTCGCCGCGGCCGCGGCGACGAACATCGATTCCGAGACGCTTAATTTTCTGGTTAAGTGTTGAAAGGGGGATGAGAAATCGCTCCGCGGCTTCGGTCTGGTTCCAGCTGGTGCGCTCGAGCATGTCGATGATGATGCGGCGTTCGATTTCGTCCATGATTTGAAACAATGATGGATGCGGATTGTCCGCGGAGTAACGCGCGCCTGGCTCAGTGGACTGTGGAGGCAAAAACTCGGAAAGCTGCAGCCGCACGCCGCGAACAATTTCCTTGCTGCGGATACTTTCCGGCAGAAGGTCCACGTCAACGCGCTCCTGAGTGGAGAGTACCACCGCTCTCTCGACAACGTTTTCCAGCTCGCGTACATTGCCCGGCCAGTCGTAATCCATCATCAATTTCATGGCCGACTGGGTGAATTGGCGCGGAGACTTAGCGTTTTCCTGACAATAACGCTCGAGGAAATGTGCCAGCAGCAAGGGCACGTCTTCGCGGCGTTCGCGGAGCGGCGGAAGCTGCAGGTGGATCACGTTCAGGCGGTGGTACAAATCTTCGCGGAGGCGGCCCTCGCGCACTAGCGTCAGAAGATCGACGTTGGAGGCCGCCACGATGCGCACGTCGACTTTGATTTGTTCCGTACCGCCGAGGCGCATGAATTCGCGCTCCTGAATGACGCGCAGGAGCTTCGCCTGTGTTTCCGGGCTGATGGTGGCGATTTCATCGAAGAAGATGGTGCCCTGGTCCGCGACTTCGAAAAGGCCTTTCTTGGAGGCGATGGCGCTGGTGAAAGCGCCCCTCACATGGCCGAAAAGCTGAGACTCGAGGAGATCCACGGGGATCGAGCCCGTATTCACGGGCACGAAGGCCTTGTCGGCGCGCGGCGAGGCCGAATGGATCGCCTTAGCAATGAGCTCTTTGCCCGTTCCGCTCTCGCCGCTGATCAGGACTGTGGAGCGCGAGGGCGCGACTTGCGCAACCAGGTCCAGAAGCACCTGCATTTTGTCACTCTTACCGACGATGCTTGGGAAATTGAAGCGCTGCTTGAGAGCGCGCTTCAACTGGAGGTTTTCATCGCGAAGCCGTCGAGATTCCACGGCCTGGGCCACTTGCGCGAGCAATTCATCGTTGGACCACGGCTTCGTGATGTAGTCCATTGCGCCATTTTTGAAGGCGGCGCGGGCCATATCGATCGAACCGTAGGCGGTAATGAGGACGACAGAGAGCTGGGGATCGCGTCGGCGAATTTCTTTCAGCATGTCAAGTCCGTTGCGGTCCGGCAAGCTGACGTCCAACAACAAGAGATCGAAGGGATGCTCTTCGAGCTTGGCGAGCCCGGATTCGCCGGTTTCGGCGCTGGAGACGCCGTAGCCTTCGCCCTTGAGCAGAAGTTCGAGACCTTCGCGAATTTCGGATTCGTCGTCAACAACTAGGATGGAACCCTTAGACATGGACTGCTTTCCTGACCGCCGGCAGCTCGAGGTGAAATGATGTGCCTTTGCCAGGCGCGGAGCGCACATCAATCTTTCCGGCATGTTCCTTGATAATTCCATAGCTCACGGAAAGGCCGAGGCCCGTGCCACGGCCATTGGGCTTGGTGGTGAAAAAAGGATCGAAGATGCGGTTGATGTGCTCTCGAGCAATGCCAGCGCCGGTATCCGCGACCTCGATCTCGACGGTTCCGTTATGCGCCGCGGTACGGACTTCGAGCATTCCCCCGCCGGGCATCGCATCGCGGGCATTCAGGAACAGATTTAGGAAAACCTGCTGGAGCTTGTTCGCTGATCCCCGGACGGGAGGCAACGGTTCGCCAAGCTGTTTCACCACCTGGATGTGTGAAATCTTCAGTGGGTGGGCCATGAGAGAGAGGGTTTCTTCGACGACGCGGTTTACGTCAACATCCCCCGCTTCCGCCAGGCCGGTGCGCGAAAAATTGAGCAGATTGTTGACGATTTCGCTGGCCCGGAAAGTCTGCTTAACGATTTTCTCGATGATCGAGTGGCGCGGGTCCCCTTCCGGCATTTGTTTCGCCAGCATCTGAATGTAGTTGGAGATGACCGCGAGCGGTGTATTCACTTCATGCGCAACGCCGGCAGCAAGAAGTCCAAGAGAAGTCAGTTTTTCCGTCTGCGACATCTGTTCTTCCATGCGCTCCCGCTGGGTCACGTCATCAAAGAGCAGGAGCCGGCCGATCCATTCACTCGATTTGCTCACCAGGGGAGTGATGGAAACGTTCAACGTGAGCGATTTCCCCTGATGCTGGAGTCTTTGCTTATAGATGCCCGTAATTTGCTCTTGGTCGCCGCGCGCGGCGATTTCGCGCGCCAAATCTTCCGGCAGCAGGGATGTGAGCTGCCGTCCCACCGCTTCCTGGCGCGTCACTCCGAAAAGCTGCTCCATGCGCGTATTCCAGGATTCGACAATGCCGTCGAGGTCGACGGCCAGCACGCCGACGTTCAGGGATTCGACGATGTTTTCGCTGAAATCCTTGAGCCGGGCGATTTCGAGGGCCTTTTGTTCGAGGGAGCTGTAAAGCTGTGCGTTGTCAAGAGCGACGGCGACATAGCCGGCGATAGTCTCGACCAACTCGACGT
>QHYF01000274.1:0-3601 GCA_003224075.1 Acidobacteriota bacterium | reverse complement strand
CCCGAGACCGAGAACTGCGACGGTGTGCTCGCGGATGCGGCAGGGCACAAAGTAGTTGAGATCGAGTTGTTCGAGGGTGCGCCGGACGGAATCGCTGACCTCTCGCGCCGCGCGAGGCGACTCGAAAAAGAGCGCCCCGCGGGCGAACTCGGGCCGGGCCGGACCCAGGAATCGCAGATCCAAAGATTCGGAAAGGCGCACGCCCATGGAACGAGCAATCCGCATTTGACCGGGAGCCAGCGGGTTTTCCACGAAAATCGCCAGCCGGTCGACCAACAAGGTTTGCGAGATGCGGTCCATGACCGAACCCAGCATGGGGTCGATCCGCACCTCATTCGTAAGGGTACGCCCGAATTCAATCAGCGTGCGCCGGTAATCGAGACGGTCCCGGTAGAAAAAGCGGTCCAAACGCGTTTGAATCCACTCGCGGAATGGTTGGAACAAAAACGCCGCGATGACGATGGCGATCATGCCGCCGCCGAAGCCATTCGTAGGCGTATGGAAGATTTCTGCGATCAATGCCACGAGCGTGAAATAAACCGCGGCGACACCCGCAGTGGCCACGGTATACGCCAAGCCGCGCTTAAAGATAATATCCACGTCCATCAAACGGTAACGGATGATGGCGTACCCGAAACACAGCGGGATAAGCCCCAAACTCAACACGGAGACTTTCGCCCACCAGTGTGGAGCGGCGTCAAACACGAAAGGAAGAATGTAAAGCAGGGAAACAGGGAGACTGCCGATGAGAGTTCCGCCAGTAAGCCATTTCAGTTGCTGACGAAGGACGCCGGAGGGCGCTTCACGGTAACTCCGATAGAAAACCAACCCAGCCGCCAGGAAGCACGCCGCGAGATAACTGTATTCGATCTTCCAGAGCAAGAAGAGCGCGCCGGGCCAGGGCATAAAACCAAAGACATTTAGCGCCGTGCTTACATGAATCAGAAGCGCGGCGAGCGGCAGCAGGTACACTGCCAACAGCTTCAAAGAAGAACGAATCCTCGTCTCGGTCCGTCCGGGGAAAACCAATGCGAAATGGAGCAGCAAGGCTGGTGTCAAAACGTGCGCCACAACTTCCGACCAGTATACTTCCCAGTCAAAGACGTCGAATTTTTCACTATAGTGGAAAGACCAGCAGATGAAGGAAACCAGACAAAAGACGTAAAAGTGCACGGCCCGAGGGGCGTTCCACCGGCGGATGAAAATGAACAACCCGATGAACAGATAGAACAGACCCACGACCCGCTGGTAATTCTCGATCGCGAGTGGCTTTTCCTTCGGCGCCGTAACAAGCGGCGTCTCGAATTCCTGACCACCGCGCGAGAGCTTGTAACGCACCTGAGTCCAGAGCCCCGCACGATCCAGGCGCTGAGCAACCTCGGCGGCTCTCGAAACCGGTGTGCCACTGAAGGTCAGCAGGAAGTCGCCTGTGCGAATCCCGGCGCGAGTGGCCGGGGAATTGGGGGCGATCTGACGGGCCTGGATTCCCTGATCCGTCTCTAGCCAGGCAACTCCGTCGGACACCACTTCAAAGCGGTTGCGCTGGTCAAAATTCAGCAGGGCGAAGATCACCGCGGCCAGCGTGGTTAGCGCCAGAACGACCGCCCCAAGACTGACTCGCAGGTTCTGTTTCATGGCTCAATCAGGCTGCACCTCACCCCAAAAAATCAGGTGCAAACCAATTTCCAATGTTTGGTAGAGTATCATTCGCCGAACCCTAGTATCTTCAACATATTACAGTTGCGGAAGGCTGGACCTGTTCATATCATCCAGTTTCTGGTAGGACAAATACAGCTTTCGAGAACCCCTGGAGCGCCTAAAACTGTACGCTGAGGCCACCCCGAAAAGTCCGGAAGGCCGGCACCAGGACCACATGGCCATCCCGGCTGCCGGTTGACACATAGCCCTGCGCCAGGAGATTGTTGCAATCCGCTATAGCCTCCCACCGCCCCAAGGCGAATTTCGGCAACGGCTGGCGGACCATCAGGTGAAGGTAAGGCTCCATCTGGAAGAGGGACTCGCCGTAGCCGTCCACGCGAGAAACGGTCACACCACTCACCCATTTGTAACCCGTCAAGACCCTCGTGCCGAGTCGCGGAACCTTCGCGGAAATGCCCGCCCCAAGTGAATGTCGCGGAACCGTGCGCAGCATATCGCGAAGCAGGCCGTCCGTATTGTCTGAGGGGGCCAAGGCGCCGCCAAAAGAATAAAGCGCGTTCAACTCCATGTCGCCATCCAGCTTTTCACGGAAAGCGACACGTGTCCCCCAACTGCTGGAGGAGCCGCCGTCATAAGCAAAGCCGTTCGAAAAATTATCAAGGAAATAATCGGTGGTAGGAAGGTCATTGCCGCGCCCGAAAACTGCGACATGCCGATTGTCGTCGTGAAAGCCGGCCATCTGGAGCTTGCTGCGCGTCCCGATCCTGCGCTCGGCCGCAATTTCTTCGTGCCAACCGCTCTGCAACACGGGGCGCCCCTGGCGCCAAAGCAGCGCTGGGAAGGCATCCAGTTCATTGAGCGCCGCCGCTAACGCACCGCCTGGCAGTGCATCGCTGGCTTCGAGTGGGCCCGGTCCAGCAGGCATCGAAGCAAATAGGAGAGCGGTGCTCCAGTCGTCCGAAATCCGATAATTGAGCTCTGCGCGCGGCCGGAGGGAAGAGGCCGCGGCTCCAAGTCCCACCAAAACATATTCACCGCCATACCGCAGTACAGTGTGGTCGCCGAGCATCAGTGCGCCGCCCTGGTCGAGACGGACACCCCGGAAAACCGGACCGACGGGTCCGAGTTTGGCTTCCCGCAAGACGAGTGCGGTATGTGGACCGGCACCGAGCGTCCCTGTCGGCAACCACACGGTGGCGATGCCGCCGGCCGGGGTATCGTTGTCATAGCTCATCTGGCCAGCGAGGATCACTCTGCCGGTGCCGCCCAGTTTCTGATCGTAAGCCACGGCCGTAGCCGGCGAAGATGCAATCGTGGAAGCGGAAACAGGACGCCGCGCGCCATCCGTGAATTCCATACGGACTCGAGGAGGGTGAGGCTTGCTGGAATCCGCGTCAATCGTGGTGGCACTCAAGGTCCCGCCGTCCACCCATTCCAAAACCGGGCGCATAGTGGAAGCGGATCGCAACACCCACTTCCAATCGTCAGCATTGGCCGTGCTGTTCGCGGGCATGCGGCGCAATTGATCCAGCGATGCAAACATGGATTCGAGTTCGATGCGAACCACGGTCGTTACATTCGAACTGACGCGGACATGTTGCTCGAGTGTTGGGAGAAAACCGGCAAGAGTTACGCGGATCGTGTAAAGGCCCGGAACAAGCTTGTCACCTCGGAAAACGCCTTGCGTATTGGTCAAGAAGCCGTGCAAGACCGTCAATCCCACGGCTTCAGGGATCAACTCCACACTCGCGCCCATCTGCGGCGTTGCCGCAGCGTCACGCACCACTCCCGCAAGCTTCCCTGGGAGGGGCTTCGATTGCGCGGTCCCTGGCATCGCCGTGAAGGACGAAACCATGGCGGTCAGGATCAGGGCCCCCAGGGCTCGGAGCCGTTCCTGTTTCACGTTGCTTTACCTCCCCGGTGTAGCGTTCGCCGCGGTTTT
>QHYF01000273.1 GCA_003224075.1 Acidobacteriota bacterium | reverse complement strand
TTTGGATATGTGGCTTTCTGCTTGCTCCAGCAGGTGGGACTGAATTCCTACCTAACCAATCGCCTTCTCGCCGCACTGGATAGCCCCGTGCTGACGTCTTTGGTGGCTGGCACGATCTTTGCCGCGCTCCATTGGCCGAATCCAGTTCTCGTTCCGCTCACCTGGATCGGTGGAATCGCGATGTCCTGGCTCTTCGCTCGCGAACGAAACATTCTTCCCCTGACCATCGGCCAAGGTATTCTGGGCACACTGGTGTGGTGGGCGTTCCCCACCGCGTGGCATCACGCCATGCGCGTGGGCCCGGGCTTCTACCATTTCCATCCACGATACTAAACGGGATTTAGAGATTGAGATGGCCGTAGTTCCCGGCGGATGCTGTCGCGCCGTGCTTGGGGCCGCGCTTCTCTTTTGCTTCGTTTATCCAAACGCCGGGGATCGCGAATCCACACTTTGAGCACGTGCCGTCCTGGATGCGATTTTCCAGCACGTCATGCCAGGAGCGGCGCACCAGTAGCTCTTTGCACTCTGGACAATACGTGTTCGCGCCATCGCTATAGATATTCCCTTCATAGACGTAGCGCAGGCCCGCGTCGAGCGCAATCTGACGCGCGCGATCGAGAGTCGCAGGCGGAGTCCGCGGCTTGTCCTGCAGCTTGAAGTCCGGGTGAAACGCGGTGAAATGCAGCGGCACGTCCAGTCCGAGGTGCGTCAAAATCCATTCGGAAAGTTTGCGTGTTTCTGTCGGATCGTCATTCAGGGTCGGGATCATCAGGTTCGTGATCTCGAACCACACAGCGGTTTCCTTCTTCAGCCACTCCAGCGTTTCCAGCACCGGCTGAAGATGTGTCAGCGTAATTCTCCCGTAGAAATTCTCCGTAAAAGCCTTGAGATCCACATTCGCCGCGTCAATGTGATCGTAGATGTCGTGGAAGGCGTCGTAAGTGATGTAACCATTCGTCACCATCACCGTCTTCAAGCCGTACTTCTTCGCCTCTTTGCAGATATCGATCACGTATTCGCCCCAGATGGTGGGCTCGTTGTACGTGAACGCGAGGGATTCGCAGCCGTATTTCAGGGCCAGCAGCGGTACATCTTCCGGCGGAATATGCTGGGAATGCACCTGGTCAGAGCGGGATTTCGAAATGTCCCAGTTCTGACAGAAGAAACAGCCCATGTTGCAGCCGGCCGTGCCCATGCTGAACACGCGCGTGCCCGGCAGAAAATGATTCAGCGGCTTTTTTTCGATGGGGTCAATTTGCAGCGCAGCAGGTGCCCCATATCCAAGGTTATAGAGTTTTCCGTTTTGATTGGTGCGAATGAAGCAGAATCCCGCCTGGCCCGGATGGATGTGGCAATGGCGAGGACAAAGATAGCAGTGAACTCGCCCGTTCGCTTCCGCCTCCCACCAGCGGGCTTCGTGTAGCTCTTCTGTCTTTTGGAGGATCTTCAATTCTTCCACGGATCCTCCTTTCCAAAAGACATTATACGCCCGAACGGAGGGGTCCGTGGGAGTCTTCGAAGCTTTGGGGAATGACGTCCGCGCGATTCAGGCGTGGCGCCGGCGCTGGAAGCGGCGCCTTTCCGCGGCCCAGTCCACGAAGCGTTGCATGTGGTCGCGGTATTTCCATGCGAGGTGAAAGAATTTGCCGGCGTCTAAGTCCGTCGCCTCTTTGCCTAGAAAAGTCTCAAAGCGCCACCGCACATAAGGGCTTTTCCATGGCTTGAAGCGATAGCCCCGTGCCGCGTTCCAGTAATACTGCAGCGTCTTGAACATCGCTTGCGCAATGGGCGAATCGCCCAGCCCTCTTCGTCAAGACTCTAGCTTCCGGCCGCCGGCGTTGAGAGGTGCTCATGCACCAGCACCCAGCTCGTGCCGCGCTTCTCCCAAATGCCGGTGTACCGGAGATCCATTTCAGAAGTCTTACCGTCCTTTGATTTTTCCATCAAATGCATCGGCACCGTCGTCCACGCGATCATCCCCCGGCGGGTCACCTTCAGATCCTTGCCCGCAGTTAACTTGATCTCCGACGCGCCCTCTAAGAACTCCTTTTGCACGCCTTCGTGATATTCCTTCCAACTATGGTAAGCAAACGGCGCCACGTCGTAGAAAACCAGGCCATTGTCCTTGGCGTAAAACTTTGCCGGAGCATCCGCAGTTCCCGTGCTCCACGCCGCGCAATACTCATCGATCAGCTTGCGAAACGTTGCGTCATCGGAGGCTTTTTGCTGCGCGCGTGCCCCCACGAACGTCAGCAAAGCGCCAGCGAACGCCAGGGCCACATAGAAAAGCCAGCGCCAACGCTCCACACTTCTGTTGTCAGCATTGCGCACAGATGCGCTCATTCCGGAACTCCTCGCAAACTGGGACGAGGATTGCAGGGGGACGTCCCAAAGCGTGGCGGATAACCTAGCCCCATTTAGCCGATTTTGCAAGGCAATCTTCCTGGTCCAGGCCGTTTTTGGGGCGCTGTTCCCCTGTGCACGACTGCCATTTGCCGGTAAATCCCCTCTCTTGGCCGAATCCTAAACCTACTCCTCAGAAGCTGCCCTGATCAATACGCTATGCGCGCGTTCGAAGTTCATGCCGTCGACTATTTGTTGAAGTCTAGTGGTTGGTGAACCCATTTGTGAACCATTTGGGCTACAAGTCGGTTATGCTGCCTATTGGGAGTTGACGCCTCCGACACGACGCATGGCCCTGAGCATAGACTGGTACACAACCATGAAAACCGAAGCGCAAAACGTGGTGCAAACAATGTCGCCGGCGCAAAAATTGCGGGCGGCCGAACGGCTGTTTCATTCCGCCCGGCAACTAAAGGCGGCTGCCTTGCGCGCCCAACACCCCGATTGGACCGACGAAGCCATCCGTCAGGCCGTTCGCCAGATTTTCTTGTATGCCCGAGGCTAACCTCTTTCTCATGTTCACACAGCGGTTGAACACGCTGGGCGTGGCCTACATGGTCAGCGGGAGCGTGGCGGTCATCATTTATGGTGAGCCGCGCCTGACCCATGATGTAGATTTGATCGTGGTGCTGGATCGCGGGCACATTGCCCGGCTGCCCGAGGTATTCCCGCCAGCAGAGTTCTATTGTCCGCCGGCAGAGGTGATCGCGGTGGAAGTAGCCCGCGA
>QHYF01000272.1 GCA_003224075.1 Acidobacteriota bacterium | reverse complement strand
GGTCTTTTGACACGCGCCCTCTTTCGAATGCGCATGTGCGGCGGTTTGATTTCGGCTCCCGCCTATCTGCTCAGACTCTCTTTTTCGCCCACGGAAGAGGACTGGAAGGAAAGCGCGGAAGAAAAACGGCACTGGTTTCCTGACGCTGTTCGCAGGCCATTTCGGCTCGCCCGGAAGTATGGCCGCGACAGTAGCACCTGATCTTTGTCTTGTGAATTGGATGCTCCAGAGAAAGCTCGCACTCGCTCTCTTCGCACGGTCAGCAGTCTTACCATGTTAGGGGCAATGAATTGATTCTCGGGGCCGCGCTGGGGCTGGGGATTTTAGCGCCGCAAAATCCTCGCGAATAACCCTGCATAACTCTTCGAGTCGCGCGGCGTCCTGGTGTGGATGGATTCGCCGGATGGGAACCGTCGTTGCAAGTTTCCCAAGAAGCGCAAACTCGCGAGCCCGCAGATCCCGATCCAGGATTTTATTCGCGTAGGTTTCTGCTACAAGCGAGACCAGTGCATCTTGCGGCCCGATTTTTTCTACGCAAGGTGCCGGTTCCGGTCGTCGATCTCCCAGAATATAAATGGCGCCGAGAGGGAGAGGGCGGTCCTCAAAACGTGTCCCCTCTCCTCCGAGTGCGAGACGCCGCTTATCCCATTCCGGGCTCAACTGCGGAAGCGCGTCCGGGGCCCCGTAGAGGATTCTCACGGAATCAGGCCAAAGACAAAGATGCGGATAAGCTGGCATGACATGGAACGTTCCTTCCTGTTCGGCCAGCGCGACAATGTCATCGGAAAGGACCGCGCAGCCTTGCTTGGCGAACGCCGCCGCAGTGGTTGACTTTCCTGCACCGGCGGCGCCAACCAGTGCCACACTGAAACCCTCGAAGGCTACAGCGCTCGCGTGCAGGCAGACTACGCCGCGCAGCCGCAACAATATTCCCAAGACAGGGCCAAGCAAGTAGGAACAAGCATCTTCAAGGGACGCTTCTGGAGGCCAGACCGCCCAGAGATCCTTCCCTCTGCGATCAAACCAGAATTGCATTCCGTCATAGTATGTCAAATGAAAAAGAGAACCGTGCAGGCTTGTCCGGATTTCCCAGATTGGCTTGCCGCCTTCATCCGTGTCGGAACTCGTGTACACAACGGGTTGAGACTCCTCTGCCCTCCCAGACTCAGTGGATGGCGATTCGCCTAGATGGATTTGTACATCAAGAATTTCAGAAGGTGTTTCCAGAAGCGAAAGTCCCGGAATGGTGAGATTAGATCGTAAAACGAGGCCGAAAACGTTGTGTGTGAAATCCACTTCATCAACTATACGAAACAAAGGCTCGAAATTTGTATCCTCGGGTTGATACCGCTTGATTCTTTACTCTATGCGTTGAAATTGCAATTTCAGAGAATGGATCCATGAGTGCTCGGGTTGCTCCCGCTCAGTCTGCTGGGTCGTGACGGCTTGCCACTACATGTGAGTCCTTGACATATTTCCTTTCCCCCCATCCTTGTTGCCCTTGTTCCCCATCGTCTGCGTGAGTTCCCGCACGGTTCCATACTTGGTCAGAGAGGGCTTCGAATACGGTTTTTTCGGTTCCCATTTAACGGGCTTAACCATTCCCAGCCTCCGCACGAATCTTATATCGAACTCTTCGCGCCGACTGCAACCAAATGTTCAGACAATAGGGCCGGATATTGCTGCTGACTTGCTCTGAACTCATCTTACCATGTGGTTGGATAAGCGCCGAGCGATTGATGTACCGATCGACATCAGGGTTCCAGCGCATTTGATTTAGCCGTTCAATTCCCGTCCGCCGGACCTGGTCACAAAGCGGGTCACCTTGCAGGGGCGTCTTTGGCCGCATCCGCACGCGCTCCGGCAATCGCCCCTCCATCGCCTCGCGCAGGAGCATCTTTTGAAAGAACCAGGGAAACATAGGCAGTGCAAGCAGATAATTCACGATCCGCAAATCAAGAAGCGGGTAGCGAGTTTCCACCGGGCAATGCGTCACGCCGGCATTCTCCTGTTCGAACATGAGCGTCCACTGGGGCAGGGCCAGGGACGCGTAACCCTTAGGATGAATAGGATGCCTGATGCCAGATTTAGGCAGCTCGCACCCCTCCTTCCACCGTGCACCAAGGTTCGCGCGGCGGCTGAATTCTGCCGTCAGCCAATTCGGAAACGTCGGCAGATCGGGATCCTTTCCGGCGAGTCGTAGAGCACGGGCGCGGATGCCGCGCCACGGAAAGGGTCTAACCCAAATGTAATTCGCCATCTCTGTGAGTAGTCGTTGCCACTCTCCGTTTCGCCGCAGGTCTTCCACATACGGCCACATCTGAAAGTTCATGAGGTCGTCGCCGCCTTCTCCAGACAATAGAACACGGCAGTCAGTGGAAGCGATGCGGTACGAGTCAAGAACACCAGCGACGAGGGGGTTGCTGATCGGCTCGGGCCAGCCTAATTCGGGATCGTCCCAGCGCTCGAAAAGCTGCACGTGGTCCATCGGTATGAGTCTGATCGGAACGCCCAGAAACTTGGCCGTCTCGCTCGCGTATTCTCCGTCGTTATGAGAAATCAGCGATTCATATACGTGCGTATAGCCTCGAATATCCGTTTTTCGATCATTCTTTGCCGACACCTCCTTGGCCACCGCCGCCACCGACGACGAATCCAGTCCACCACTTAAGAGGATTCCGACGCACTCCGTGCGAAGACGGTCGGCGACCGCCGCTTGTAACAACGACTGAAAATTCTCGATGTACTCTTCGGGCTTCGAATAGCGAATCCGCCCGTCCGTTGGGGGTGTCCAGTAATGTCTAATCTTTACTCCATTCGCCGAGAAAGTCAGGGAATGCGCGGGCGGCAGGCGCTGAATGTCGCGAAAGGTCGTGGTCGCGTTGTCGTAGTTCAACCCAAACAGCAGAAAATCGCCAATCGCCGCGTCGTTCAATTCCCCCGATACAAGCGGGTGCATTCGAATGCAGTTCAGCGTGTTGCTGAAAATAAAAACATCCCCCAACTGGGCAAAGTAAAAAGGCTTGATTCCGAAATGATCGCGTGCACAAAACAGTTCTCTCTTGGCCGCATCCCAGATCGCGAACGAAAAATCCCCCCTCAAATGCTCGACGCACGGTGTGCCCCACGCAGCATAGGCATGCAGAATCAGTTCAGAGTCGGGAGCGTTCGCCCCAACCTCACGCCCGGAGCGTCGCAGTTCGGCGGTGAGGTCCTCGCGGCAATCGATTCGTGCGTCCGCGACCATCCAAAATCGCCCGTCGAGACTCGCAGGCTGATTTTCGGCCCGCGCTTCGTGTGTGGTCTGCAGCATTGCATGACCCAGACCAATGGAGCTCTCCAGCCAGCACGTTTGGGAATCGGGGCCACGGTAGGCGAGAGAATCCACCTGAGATTGCAAAAGCGCCCGCTCAATCGGCGCACCGTTCCGGTGGAAGATGCCGACGATGCCGCTCAATCAAATCGCCTTTCTATCCGAGTGGCCGGCGTTTCGAACGGTGAAAAGGGCTGCTGCACGGCATCATCGTTGCGGGAAAAAGTCACCCGGATTCCGCCCCCGGAATAGATCCCGAGGCGGATTTCCCCGGCGACGAGAGTTGCATTTCGAAGCACTGCCAGGCTGGAGCAGCATTCTACTGTTACTTCTTGTCAGCAGCAACCCAGCCGTCTTCGACGTGTTTCGTGCAGTCTGCAGGCGAATTCGTGAATTCTTCAGACCTTGCTGCGGCGGGCGGAGTCACCGACTTTTATCTTGCAACTCCGTTGCGGTCTAGGCAGAGTACCGTGGAATGATCCCTCCCCTCTCCAACCCCTTTCAGCGCGGAATACTTCTTGCCGTTTCCGTCGCTATTGTAGCCAATCTCTCTTACTTCAGCATTCGAAACGCGTTCGCCGTTCATTTTGCTGGCTTACAAACCCGCGAAGGGTGTGAGCGGGCCATCTATCTTGAGCCAGGCGACGCCCGTAACTGGCATTACAACCTCGAAAGTCCCGACGGCCCGCGCGCCATTCGTGCTTATCTTGCTGCTTTGTCTTTGAATCCGGGCTCCGCGGACATCTGGTTGGACCTCGCCACCGCCTATGAATCGGAAGGCAATCTCGCCGCTGCCCGGGACGCCTTCCTCCACGCAAGGCGCGCCTACCCTCTTTCGGCCGAGGGATCTTGGCGCTATGGCAATTTCCTGTTGCGCCAGGGAGAACTCGATCCAGCCTTTATCGAACTGCGCCGCGCTGTTGAATCCGACCCCAAGCGCGGCGCGGAAGCGTTTTCCCGTTCCCTTCACGCTGGATCCAGCGTCGAAACGATCGTCGATCGCGTTCTTCCTCCGATTAGCAGTGCTTACGTCGATGTGATTCGCGACCAGATCGCAGACGGCCACACCGACATCGCCCTGAGCGTATGGGATCGGCTCGTTTCCATTCATCCCCGGTTGCTCTTGCAGGATTCTTTTCCACTGGTCGGCGCCTTAATGACCGAAAAACGAATTGCACAAGCGCGCCGCGTCTGGGACCAGGCCGTGGAGTCTTCCGGCATGGCCGATATTCAAGGGCCCTCCGGCTCGGTTTTGTGGGACGGCGGTTTCGAATCAGGTGTGACCGGCGGCGGTTTCACCTGGCTTTTTCCCGATGGTCTCCGCGGCGTGCAAATTAGCATCGATACTCAGGAAAAGCACTCCGGCAACCGTTCCCTGCGGCTAATGTTTGACGGAAAGTCCAACATCAATTTCGCCAGCCTCTGCCATTACGTCCCCGTGCAGCCTTCCACCACCTATCGGTTCTCGGCGTGGGTGCGCACCAGAACGCTCACCACCGATCAGGGCGTGCGATTCCAATTGCGCTCGCTCGGAACGGGGGACACTTCCCTTTCCGTCACGCCTGATGTTCACGGGACTGAACCTTGGATCCGTATCGAAATACCCTGGTCCTCCGCAAAAGACGTCCAGGAACTACAAGTCTGTTTGGGTCGTTTTCCCAGCGATCAACCCGAGAACAAAATTCAGGGAACCGCCTGGGTGGATGACGTCGCTTTGGTTCCGGAACCGGCGGAGCATTCCAAACCATGAAGATACTGCGCATTGGCATTTGCGCGCTGCTGGTGTTTGCCGTTGCCGCGCACGGCGGTGTCGAAGATTGGGCCCGCGCGGTGATCGAGACCGGCGCTGGTTTGCTCTTTCTCGTCTGGGCATTGTGGATCTTTTTCAACCCAAAAGAGCAACCCGTTTTTTCTCCCCTGCTGCCGCCGCTGGCGGCGCTCTCCCTCATTGTTTTGGGCCAGTGGTTTTTTCATCGTACCGCGTCTTCTCACAGCACACGGATCGAACTTCTGCTGCTCCTGGCCGACCTGATCGTTCTCTTTCTTGCCGTTCAAGCTTTCCGGACGCTTCGCGACTGGCGCGGCTTCGTCTGGTTCGGAATGGGATTCGGCTTTCTGGTGAGCATCTTCGGAATCCTCCAGCACCTGACCTTCAACGGGAAGCTCTACTGGTTTCGCGAGATGCGCTACGGAGGAATTCCCTTCGGACCTTACGCCAATCGGAATCACTTTGCTGGATTCGTCGAATTGGTTCTGCCGCTCTCACTCGCTCCTCTCATCCTGGGCAGGGTGCGGCGGGAGCGCTGGCCTGCCGTAGGCCTTTTCGCAGTTGTGCCGATCGGCGCGCTCTTCCTCTCTGCATCTCGGGGCGGCATTGTAAGTTTTGGCGTCGAGTTGGCGGTATTGGCGCTCGCGGTGATTCTGCAGCGCACCAAGGGGAAACAGTTACTTGCCGGGGCTGCCGTCTTGCTCTTGGCGCTACTGATGGTTTCTTGGCTCGGGGTAGGGCAGATTCTGCAACGGTTTTCATCTTT
>QHYF01000004.1 GCA_003224075.1 Acidobacteriota bacterium | reverse complement strand
CGCGCCACCCACTGGTCGAGTTCTTTCAGCATGCCGGCTGAAACGGTGCATCCCACGTGGTTGCACTGGGTGAGAACCTGGTTGCAACCGCACATGCACATGAACTTGCCGCCGATTTGCTTGGCGCGCTCCGATGGTTGTTGCGCACCCGCCCTCGGGAGCAGCAACGGCGCAATTGCGAACACCGCAAGCACCGCGACGGCGGGAATCGGCCGGGCTTTAATCATGGCCCTCTCGCAAGGTCACGGACGGAGTCAGCCCGGGCTGCAAGTGTTGTGTCAGTGGTTGTTGGGCGCCCGCCAAGACCAGCACCGCGCGGCGGTTGGGCAACAGCGCCACCAGTGTTCCAAACACCACGAAAACCCCGCCGAACCAGATCCACTTTACAAGCGGGTTCAGGAAGGCGTGAATCACAGGCATCTGCGTTTCGGGATTTTCTCCCGCATACACGACGTACAAATCTTCCTTCAGCGTCGAATAGATCGCCACCATCGTGCCGTTCTGTTCGTTAGCCTGGAAGCGCCGCTTCTCGGGATAAAGCATCATCAGCGGCTTATTGTCCCGCAGCACTTCCACAAGCATCCGCTGCGCGGTGTAATTCTTTTCCGGCTTGGCGTCGAAGCCCTGAAGAAGCAAAGTGTACGGACCGATCTGCATCGTTTGGCCCACCCGCATATCCTGCTGGGTGTCGCGGTTGAACGCCGCGCCGGCCAGCCCGATGAATACGAATACCATGCCCATGTGAACGATGTAGCCGCCGTAGCGCCGCGTGTTGCGCATGGTGAGATCGATGGCGCAGGCGGCAAACGAGGCGCCGGAACGCGCGTGGATGACCTTCGCACCGCGGTAAAATTCCAGCACAATCGTCGCCGCCACAAACACGCAGAGAAGCAGGCACGCCAGCGAATAGAGCTCGCGGAAGCCCAGCGCAAAGGCGATCGCGCCCGCCACAATCCCGATGGCCAGCGGCAGGCCAAAATTGCGCTTCAGGCTTTCCGTTGAAGTTTTCCTCCAGGCCAGCAGAGGTCCCACGCCCGTCAAAAACAGGATCAGAAGGCCGATGGGAATGTTCACCTTATTGAAGAACGGAGCGCCCACGCTGATGCGGTCTCCGGTGAACCACTCGGAAAAAACGGGAAAGAGCGTGCCCGAAAGAATCGCGACGCAGGCCACAAGGAAAAGCAGGTTGTTGAAGAGGAAGCTCGATTCGCGGGAAACAATGGAATCGAGCTGATTCTCGCTCTTGAGATAATCGCGATTTTTCAAATACGCGCCCAGGCAAACCAATAGCACAATTGCAATGAAGCCCACGAACCAGTTACCGAGGTTGGATTGCGCAAAAGCATGAACAGAACTGACCACGCCGCTCCGCGTCAGGAACGTTCCCAAAATGCACATGAGAAACGTCGCGAAAACCAGCCAGACGTTCCAGACCTTCATCATGCCGCGCTTCTCCTGCATCATGACCGAGTGCAGGAACGCCGTGCCCGTCAGCCAGGGGAGCAGCGACGCATTCTCGACGGGATCCCAGCCCCAGTAACCGCCCCAGCCCAGCACGGCATACGCCCAATGAGCGCCGAGCAAGATTCCCACGGACTGAAACATCCACGCAATCATCGTCCACCGGCGCGTCAGGTGAATCCATTTTTCGCCGGGGTACCGGGCCAACAGCGCGCCGAGCGCGAAAGCAAACGGAATCGTGAAGCCCGTGTAACCCGAATACAGATTCGGCGGATGGATCACCATTTCCGGATATTGCAGAAGAGGGTTCAAACCGTTGCCGTCCGCCCGCGCGACATAGCTCAGGACGCCGTCCGCTCCGGGCGCCGCAAGCGCTTTGAAGGGGCTCTCAACAAAGTTGTTCAGCGTCAGAAAGAAAATCTGCACTCCGGCCATGACCACGCCGACATACGGCATCAACTCGCCGTTCTTGTTCCGGTAGGCGATCAGCACGGAAAAAACATAGATGGACAGCAAAAAGCTCCAAAACAGCAAGGACCCTTCCTGCCCCGACCACAGCGCGGCAATCTTGAAAAACGTCGAGAGGTCGCGATTGCTGTGCGATACGACATAGGCATTCGAGAAATTATCGCTGAAGAACAGATATTCGAGGCTCAAGGTGGCGAGGAAAACCAGGCAGCAGGTGGCTATCCCAGCCTGACGAGTGCTCTTAACCAGCAGCGGGTGACGAGTGACGATTGCGGCGATGCCCGCGACAAACGCATACACCGCACATACAAACGCTAAAACAAGGGCAAAGGAACCGAATACATCCACCGAGACCCCGCCTCTCCCCCGGTGAAACCGGGTCGGCTACATGCTGCTTTGCGGGCTGGAGCCGGACGCGGCGCCGCCTCCGGGTGCCGCTTCGTACTTGGAGGCGCATTTCGCCTGAACATGCTCAGCCACAAATCGGCCGTCCGAAGCGGGGCGGCCTTCCACAAGTGCTTGCGATTTATCTACAAAAGTATCCGGCAACGGATCGCTGCCGATATAGGTCACGGGAAGCGCCTTCCCTTCGCCCTGGAGCACAAAATCAACGCGTCCGGAAAGGCGATGTATGCTCCCTGCGGCGACGGTGCCGCCGACGCGCATGCGTTGACTTCTCGCTGAGCCGGTGAGCGTTTGCAGTTCGGCGATCGTATGGTAGTAGGTCTTGCTTTCGCCGTAGCCGAGCCAGGCTAAAAACGCCAGCGCGATCACGATCACGCTGATTCCGACGCCAAATTTTGTTTGCTTCTTCACGGTAGTGCTCCTGGCGGGCTTTCAGTCCTTCTATGCGTTTGATTTTACCACAGATAAAAAAGCGGTCTAGCTGGTTCGAGTGTCAGCACGCAGCGCCTCCAATGGCCAGCGAGGGACTGTACTCTGGTTCAGTCTGCCGCCGCGGCAGCAAGAGCTTCCCGCAAGCGCGCGACGGCATGTTCTGGAGCAGGGCCATCGAATCGAAAGGGCTTTCCCAGGTCCAACACAACTGGACAGCCCAGTTTGGACGTCTGGATTTCCTCCAAGACCGGGGCCAGCGCCTGCGAGATCAGCACCACGCGCTTGGGTTTGAGCGAGCGCCGAATCCGCACGGCGACGGCCGGAAGCCGTTGTGCAATCACTGTTGGCGATTCCGATTCTCGCTTCGATTCCTTTTCCAGGGGACATTCCAGGACATGTGTCAGGAAAAAGCCGGCGCGTTGAAATTCCGCTTGCACTGAATCGGCTCCCCTTCCCGTGGTGGGCATTCCCAGCGCCTCCAGGAGCAGCGCCGCTTCTCCATGAAATTCACCCCCCGGGGAGTACAGAAAATCCTTTTCCTCAACCGGCGAGAAAGCGCCCAGCAAGAGCGTGTTGATGTGAACCGGCCGGTATCGCGTGGTCCATTCCAGGCGCTGCAGCCGGCGGACAAGATGCTCCGCTGAAGCGATTTGGCCGCAACCGTCGCAAGGCAGAGCGATTGAGTTCGTCATATCGTTGGAAAAATCGTAGACAGAGATGCGGTTGAGCCCGGCCTTTCATTCCGAATTGGAACTGAGGACTTACGACGGAACGGGCGCGTCTTTCGGCAGCTTTGCCCGCAAGCACCACTTCAATTCCTGACTCATGTCGGTAACCTCCATCCCCGGCATGACAATGAACTTGCAACTCAGCATCTCGTGCGGCTCATCCTCATCGGGCAACTGGCAGGCGACCCGGCAATACTGGCAATCCTGATTCCAGCAAAAGCGCCCGTACGGAACTGTTTCCGGGCTGATGAACTGGAAACAGCGCAGAAGTGAGTTGCGCTCCGGGACCTGAAACCTTTTCCCGAAGATCGTGATTTCCACCAGCTTTTCATACGGACGGAAGGGTTCCGACATGATGAATCCTGTTTTCCGTGTGCCGTCGCACGAGGAGCCGCAGCATTTCCCCTGCGCCGGTACACCTGGGTAATTGCCCCATCAGGGTAGTCCGCAGCACACACCGGCACAACGACCGCATCCGGCGCGCGTTGCCAATGTGCTACGGGGTGCAAATCAAGGGGACCGCTCCTCCCTTCGTTGCAATTCTTAGAGCTTGCCGATCAATCCTAGATCTGAAGCGCTTGGGCAAGCCTTTTCAACTTTCCTCAGAAAAACACCAAACGCGTTGGTGCGCCGTCTCCGTGGGTTTTGAATTGATCAAAGTGCGTGGAGATTTGAAATTTACAATCAGTTGCCTAGATCGAAGAACTGCCCCATCCTGCGAAACTTCTCGTAGCGCGCGTCAAGCAATTCCCGGACCGGCTGATTGGTCAGCGCCACAAGCTGGCGGTCCAGGACTTCATCCAGAAACCGCGCCGCCGCTTCGAAGTCTGTATGTGCGCCACCTTCCGGTTCCCTCACAATTTCGTCAACGATGCCCAACTCTTTCAGGTCTTTGGCGGTGATCTTCATGGCGGCAGCAGCGGTTTCCGCCTTTGAGGCATCGCGCCAGATGATGGAAGCGCACCCCTCCGGCGAAATGACGGAATAGAAGCTGTTCTCCAAAATATTGATGCGGTCACCGACCGCAATGGCCAAGGCTCCTCCGGAGCCGCCTTCCCCCGTTACCGAGACGATGATCGGTACCGGTATTCGCGCCATCTCTCGCAGGTTCCGCGCAATCGCTTCACCCTGGCCGCGTTCTTCCGCGTCCATCCCGGGATACGCGCCAGGAGTATCAATTAACGTGAGGATTGGACGGCGGAACTTCGCCGCGAGATGCATCACGCGCAGGGCCTTGCGATAACCCTCTGGTTTCGGCTGGCCAAAATTGCGTACCAGCCGTTGCTTCGTGTCTCGGCCTTTTTGGTGACCGATGATGGCCACGGGCCGTCCGTGATATTTCCCGAGACCCGCTATAATGGCCTTGTCATCTCCATATCCGCGGTCGCCGTGTAGCTCGACAAAATCGGTGAACAGCAACCCAATGAAGTCGAGCGCATACGGGCGCTGTGGGTGCCGTGCAATCTGCACGCGCTGCCACGCTCCCAGGTGCGCGTAAAATTCGCGTCGCAGTTCGGAAACCTGATGACGGATGCGTTCGAGCCCCGCATCAGCCTCGTGGTCACCTGCCAGTCGCCGCAACTCCTCGACGTCCTTTTCGAGGCGCTCGATTTCCTTCTGGCGCTCGGTCCCTTTCTGGCGCTCCACCAGAGGGACGCCCGGATTGTTTTTTCCCTTTGGGCTCATCACGCCACCGTTCGAACAGCGCCCTCACCGCACAGCTGCTGCACGGCTTCCACCAATTCGCAGGCTGTCTTGACGCGCTGCTGCGCCTGCACTACCGCCACAGAACCATCCGGGGCGTACAACTCGAAAACAACTGGGCATGTACCGGGCGAACCGGCAAAGAGGTCTTCCAAGCGGTCGAGAAGATCTTCGCTGAGTGACTGCATTTCGAGGCGCACACGAAATTCATTGGGCGCCGCATGCTCCGCAATCTCTTCGAGTCTCCTGGCCTCCTGCAGCGAGAGTCGCGTCCCCGCCTCTTCCACCTGCACGCGCACTTTCAAAAGGAGCGGGTTACCGGGCTTCAAGAGTTGCTCAAGACGTGCAAAGCTCTCCGGAAACGCGAGGAGTTCTTGGACGCCGGTCATGTCCTGAATCGTGAAAATAGCCCAGCGCGCGCCCTTTTTCGAACGCATCGGCCGCGTTCCCACAATCAGCGCGGCAATGGTGATTTCCTTGCCGTTCCGCTGTCCCTCGACTTGATCGAGGGTGACTGTCTTCAAGTCACTCAGCCGCGAAGAATATTTCGCAAGCGGATGGCCTGAGACGTAAAAGCCCAGCATCGCGTATTCGCTCGCGAGACGCTCCTCTTCGCTCCATGGCGCGGCCTCACGCAATTCAAAAGGCGTCGGCGCGGCCGCAGCGGCCGTTCCAAACAGTCCGTGCTGCCCGGATTCGCGAATCCGCGAAGCGCGCTGCAACGCACCGATGGCCTCATCAACCGACGCCAGCATTGATTCACGCGGACCAAGCGAATCCAGGGCGCCCGACTTGATCAGACTTTCGAAAACGCGTTTGTTCAGAAAACGCGACTCGATGTGTTCGCAGAAATCATAGAGAGACTTGAATTCTCCATGGTTCATTCGCGATTCAAGAATCGCTTTGGCCGTGTTCTCGCCGACATTCTTGATGGCCGCGAGGCCAAAGCGAATCGATTCCCCCACCGGAGTAAAGTACAGTTCGCTTTCATTCACATCCGGCGGCAAAATGGAAATACTCATCCCGCGCGCTTCATTGATGTACTTGACGACTTTTTCCGTGTTGCCGGCTTCCGAGGTCAATAGCGCCGCCATGAATTCGACGGGATAATGCGTTTTCAGATAGGCCGTCTGGTAGGCGAGCAGCGCGTAAGCGCAGGAGTGCGATTTGTTAAAGCCGTAGCCGGCAAATTCTTCCATCAGATTGAAGATGCGTTCCGCCTTCTTCTCCGGAATCTTGTTGGCAGCGCATCCCGCCATGAACTTTGCGCGCTGCGCGGCCATCTCCTCTTTCTTTTTCTTGCCCATCGCGCGGCGAAGAATGTCCGCCTCGCCAAGCGAAAAACTTGCCAGGCAATTGGCGATCTGCATGACCTGTTCCTGATACAGGATGACGCCGTAGGTTTCCTCGAGAATGTCCTTCAACTGAGGAAGTTCGTAGCTGACCTTGGTTTTGCCTTGCTTCCGGTTTATGAAGTCGTCGATCATGCCGCCCTGGATGGGACCAGGCCGGTACAAAGCGTTCAGCGCGGTGAGGTCTTCGATGCGCGTGGGCTGGTAACGGCGGAGAATGTCGCGCATGCCGTGGGACTCGAACTGGAAGATGGCGGTCGTTTCGGCGCGGGCGAAGAGTTTATAAGTCTCTGCGTCATCGAGCGTAAGATTGTCGATATCAGTTTTCACGCCGCGGTTCTGTTCGATCATGCGGACGGTATCGTGAAGCACCGTGAGGGTCGTGAGGCCGAGAAAATCCATTTTCAGCAGCCCGACGCGCTCCAACGCATTCATGTCATATTGCGTGGTGATTTCATCCCGATTCGTCTTGTACACGGGGACGACGTCCGTCAGCGGCCTCGGCGAAATCACCACGCCAGCCGCATGCGTGGAGGCGTGGCGCGACAATCCTTCGAGCCGCAGCGCCACGGACATCAAATCCTTCAACCTTTCATCACTGTTGATGGCCGATTTCAGCTGCGGCGCTTCTTCCAGCGCCTCCTTAAGTTCAATCCCCAGCGTGTTCGGGATCAACTTCGCTAGGCGATCCACTTCCCCGTAGGGAATATCCAGAGCGCGGCCCACGTCCTTCACCGCCGCCTTCGCCGCCATTGTTCCGAACGTAATGATCTGCGCCACGTTCTCTCTGCCGTACTTCTGCGTCACGTATTCAATCACTTCGCCGCGCCGCCGCATGCAGAAGTCGATGTCGATATCGGGCATCGAAACGCGTTCAGGGTTCAGGAAGCGTTCGAAGAGCAAGTTGTATTGCAAGGGATCGACGTCCGTGATGCGCAGCGCGTAGCTCACCAGACTGCCCGCCGCAGAGCCTCGCCCCGGTCCAACGGGAACATTCTGCGCGCGCGCGTAGTGGATGAAATCCCAGACGATCAAAAAGTAGCCCTCATAGCGCATCTTCTTGATCATTTCGATCTCTGCAGTCAGCCGGCGCTCGTACTCCGCCAGCGGATTCCGCAGCAATCCCTGTTGCGCCAGACGCTCCAGGTATGGCACGCGAGCGGCAAAACCTTCGCGCACGACTTTTTCGAAATAGCTCGCGGAGGTATGCCCTTCGGGAACTTTGAACTCCGGGAAAGGATTCGGGATGCGCCCGATCTTCACATTGCAACGCGAAGCGATATCAACGGTACGGCTCAACACATCCGGAAGCTCGCCGAAAACCTGCGCCATCTCCGCCGCCGTCTTAAAATAAAATTGATCCGTCGCGAACTTCATGCGATTGGCGTCACCCATGGTCTTGCCGGTCTGGATGCACAGCAGCACTTCCTGAGCGTGCGCGTCTTCGTGATGCAGGTAATGGCAATCGTTGGTGGCGACGAGGGGGATACCGGTCTCTTTCGATAGGCGGACCAGTTCCCGGTTCACGTCTTTCTCTATTTCCAGTCCCTGGTCTTGAATTTCGAGAAAGAAATTCGCTTTGCCGAAAACGTCGCGCATCCGGTAAGCATTCTCGCGGGCCTGATCATATTTCTGCTCCACCACCGCTTCGGTGACGGCGCCCCGCAGACATGCGGACAGAGCGATCAGGCCCTTGCTGTGTTTCGAGAGCAGATCGTAATCGATGCGGGGTTTGTAGTAAAAACCTTCAAGGAAACCGGCGGAAACAAGCTTGATCAGATTGTGATAGCCCTCAAGCGACTCGCAGAGGAGCACCAGATGATTCGTACCACGCATTCCCGGTTCGGTCTCGCCACGCTCCTGTCCGTTGCCGCCGTTCGTTTTTTCGCCCCGGTCATGCCGGCTGCCTTTCGCCACGTAAACCTCGCAGCCGATGATGGGCTTGACGTCCCGCTTGCTGGCCTCATGGAAGAAATTCGCAGCCGCAAAGAGGTTTCCGTGGTCTGTAATGGCCACGGCCGGCATTTTCTGGCGTGATGCTTCATCCAAAAGCTCGGACGTTTCGCAGGCCCCATCGAGCAGGCTGTAATCGGTGTGAACGTGAAGGTGAACGAACTGGGGTTGCCCCATGGAACTCGATTCTAAGACTCTCTCGAGAGAATTGCATTACGCATTGTGACTTTTCCCACAGGCGGCGATTCCTCGCCACGCGAGCAGGTTACTTGCGCCCGTGACTCTTTTTCCCTGACGAACTGCTCCTGCCATGAGACATTGGTGCCGCGTGTTTGGCAGGCGCTTTGGGAGAAAGGGATTTCCCCTTCGCGGCGTGTTTCGCATCAGCTTTTGCAGCGGCATGTTTTTGCCTGGCGGCAGCGCCGACTGCGGCAGCAGCATGCGCCTTGTCCGCACCCTTTGACGGCTTTCTTTCCTTCTCTTTCTTTTTCGGCTGCTCCTTGATCCCGCTGAGCTTCCTGAGGATCTTCTCCCGCTCTTCCCGCGTCTTTCCGCGGCCTGTGAGTTGCATTGCAAAGATTTGGTCCATAATCTGGTCGAATTTCGGTCCGCGCGGCATGCCTAGAGTTTCCAGTTCGTTTGCCACAGCCGGAAGGCTGATGCGAAGTGGCCGCCACTTGTTCAAGTAGGCCCGAAATTTCGAAAGGGCCGTGGAGTTATTCGATTCCGCCATCAAATACGCCATTCGCTCGAGAGGGAACTTTTCGAGGAAGTGGTAAGCATCGATCGGAGCATTCATCTTCCTCCCCACAAGCTCCTTTTGCGCCTCCAGCGCTTCCTGCTCAAAACTGAGGACAGCATCCGCTTCCGCAGACCGAAACCCGGCTTTCGCGAGAACGCTGGCTTGTTCCCTGTCCTTCAAACGTCCCAGAATCGCCAGCAGCATTGGTGTTGCAAGACGCGGGCGGAAACCCGCCGTGAACAGATCCTCGCGCACCTTCATAAGGCGGCTGATTGCCTCATAATCGGGGTGCTTCTTCGCGAGAACGGGACTGACAGCATCGAGAAGATCGTGCTCTTCCCAGGCCTTGAGCACGACCGACGGCCGCTCCTCTCGCGCCACAGCGCGAAGCTCGCTGCCGGCATCTTCCGGCTCGATGGTGCGCTGAAGATCGCGCTCGATGGCCAGATCGAACCATTCCTGCGTGCGCTGCTCGATTTTGAAACCCATCCGCGCCGCGAAGCGCAAGACGCGCAGCAAGCGGACCGGTTGATTCGTGAAGCTATGAATTGTCAGCGCCCGTACTTCGGCACGCTCGATGTCGGACAATCCATTGGTTGGGTCCAGGAGCAGACCGCGGGAAGCGGGGTTCAAGGAAATGGCGATGGAGTTCAGTGAAAAATCGCGCCGGCGGAGATCCTCCATGATCGTGGACCAGCGAATTTCCGGACGCGTTCCCGGGCGAACATAATGGTCGTCTCGCGAGGCGGAGATACTTCCTTCGCAGTCGCCAGCGAACAGTACTTCCACCTGCCGCAGTTTTTCATCTTCGGAGAGAATCTTCGCGCCGCCCTTCTCAAGTTCGCGTGCGATCTTCGACGGATTGCCTTCCACGGTAAAATCCAGATCGCGTAGCGAAGCCCCGGTGACGAGGTCACGGACGGTTCCGCCCGTCAGGTACACATTGCACCCGAGCGCTGCGGACAGTTCCTGCACGCGCATCATCGCCGCGCGCTGTTCGGGCGAGAGCCGGCTTTCCAGCAAAAACATGTAGTCTGGCATTGCGCTCCTTCTGCTTCAGGTGTCCGCGCTGACCGCCGTGGAGGCACCCGCAATGGGATCCCCGGGACTGCCGCGTTATGCACGCGGATGATGCGCCTTATAAATCTGTTTCAACCGTTCCTCGACAACGTGCGTGTAAATCTGCGTCGTGGAGATGTCCGCGTGGCCGAGCATGAGCTGCACCGACCTGAGGTCCGCTCCCCGCTCGAGCAAATGCGTGGCAAAACTGTGCCGCAGCATGTGCGGCGTCAGGGCCACGCGCAATCCCGCCCGCCGCCCGTAGGAGGAGAGAATCTTCCAAACGCCGACGCGGCTCAGCGCTCCACCCCTGCGATTGACGAACAATGTCGGACTGCCTGCCGCTTTGCCGAGCAGCTTGGGCCTGGCGTCGCGAAGATACTTTTCCACCATGCCAAGGGCCTTCTTTCCGACCGGAACGATTCGTTCTTTATCGCCTTTGCCGATGCAGCGGACACAACCAACCTTGGTATCGAGATCCGTGACCCGCAACCCGACGAGCTCCGACACGCGCAAGCCCGCAGAGTACAAAACCTCAAGCATTGCGCGGTCCCGCAAACCGAGAGGCGTTTTCGCATCGGGCTGAACGAGCAGCCGCTCCACCTCTTCTAGACGCAGATAACCCGGCAACGAGCGGCGGATTTTCGGGGATTCCAGGTTCACCGAGGGATCCTTTGCAATGAGTTCCTGGATCTGGGCGAAACGGAAAAAGTTGCGCAGCGTGACGAGATGCCGGGCCACGGTCTTGCTCTCCAACTTCTGGCGGTAAAGTCCTGCGAGGAAATCCACCAGGTCGTCCCGGGTGACAGCCTCCAGGCTGAGCTTGCGCTTCTGCGCGAATTCATTAAATTTTGCGAGGTCACGGCGATAGGCGGAGACGGTGTTTGAAGACAGACCCTTCTCGACCCTCACGTGCGTCAGAAACGACGAAATGGTTGCCGGGATTTCCATCAAAGCTCCACGTAATCACTTCCGGCACCGGCGCGGCGCCGCGTGGCAATGCCATAAACTTCTTCGATTTCACGACAACGGAAGAGCCAAGCAAGGGCCAGATATAGAACCGTCGCTCCGGTAATCAACCCAGTAAAAACCATCAACTGCACGAGGAACCGGGAGTGTATCGTAAACTCGGTGTAGTAATTCCCGAACCAGCAGGCCACGCCCATGATGCCTGCGCACAAAGAGATCTTGGCGAAGGAGCGCACGATTTCCATCGTGCCCATCGGACCATAGCGAAGGCGGAAAATGATAAAGAGCGCGAAGAAATCGAAAAAAGTCGCCAAGGCGGTTGCCAGGGCCGGGCCGCCGTTCTGAACGCGCCTAAAGAAAATTTGGAGGAAGACGATATTGAGAACGATGTTGATGACGAGAGACATCGAGGCAACAATGACCGGTGTCTTCGTGTCGCGTGTGGAGTAGAAGGCTGGAACAACCAGCTTGACCGTCGCCAGCGCCGGTAATCCAATGGCGTAATAGAGGAGGGCCCGAGCCGTCAGACGTGTTGATTCGGCCACGAACTGGCCGTGCTGGAAGAGCACGCGAATAATCGGCTCACGCAGGATCATCAAGCCCAGCGCCGCCGGAATGGTAATGAAGGCCACGATCCGAACGGAAAACGACAGCGTTTTTTTCAGCGAGTCATAATCCTTCGCAGCCGCCTGGTGCGACATCATCGGCAGAATCGCCGTTGCAACGGCAATCGCATAGCCGCCGAGAACGAGTTCCATGACGCGGTCCGCCACGTAGAGGGCCGCGAGGCTTCCCGCCGGCATGCGGCCCGCGGTGGCAAATCGTGTATCAATCAAGAGATTGATCTGGCCGATGCCGATCCCGAAAAGCCGCGGGATCATCAGGCGCGCCACGTCTCGAATAGCCGGGTGGGAAAAGGAGATGCCGAAATTGAACTTCATTCCCTTTTGCACTAGGGAAGGCACCTGAATCAAGAATTGCAGGACGCCACCAACAAGAACTCCAACGGCAATGGAAGTCGCGGAATCCTTGAAATAATTCCGCACGATCGCGAATGTGAACAGAATCGTAGCCAGGTTGAGGAATACCGGCGTCGCTGCCGGCAGCCCGAAAATATGAAAAGAATTCAAAATACCCATGGCTAACGCTGCCAGGGAAACAAAAAAGAGATATGGAAAGATAATCCGGTTCAGGTCCACAGCCTGCGCCCCGGCGATGTTTTTGCCGGCAAAAAGATGTACGACGGCGGGAGAGAAAACCATCCCGAGAACGGTGATGGCAGCGGCAACCAGGGCCAGCGTCCAGAAGAGTCGATTCGCAAAGGCCCAAACGTCTTCTTTCGACTTTTCTCGCATGTAGCTGGTAAAAACGGGAATGAAAGACGCTGTCATCGACCCTTCGGCGACCAACCTGCGAAATAAGTTTGGGATGCGGTAGGCAAGTACGTAGGCGTCTGCGGCTGGAGTAGTGCCGAGGAGGAGGGCAATGCGCTGATCACGCACGTAGCCGAGAACCCGGCTGACGATAGTGACCAGGGAAATGACCGAAGCGGATTTGAGGATATGCTTTTTATCGGTCAACGGGCGCTGCTCCGGGGGCCCCTAACCCTAATGAAAACAATAAGTTGACAGGAAAACGCGCTTAACATAACATACATTTTGCCAATTGGCAAATTTTGACCATTCGGGACCGGGAACCGCTGAATTTGAAAACCAGAGCCCCAGCCTCGACGCACAAGAAGGTCATCGTTGTGCTCGCAGACAAGAAGCCTGTGCGCGGGTATCTGAACCCCGGGCATCTTGGCCAATGCGACCCCATCGACTTGCTCACGCCTGACGGCGAGCATGTCGCGGTGCCACTGGCGCGAGTGCGATCCGTCTATTTTGTGCGCGAGTTTTCGGACGACTTCGAACCCGAGCGCAAAGTGTTCCTGAGCCGGCCCAAGCTAGATGGACTTTGGGTGAGGCTGCGCTTCCCGGACGGCGACACACTTGAAGGCGTAGTGCCTAATGACCTGCTCTCTCTGCTAGACAATGGAGTGCAGATTACTCCGCCCGACCTGAATTCCGCCACCGATCACATCTTTGTTCCCCGGACCGCACTCTCTGAACTAACGGTTCTAGGAGTCGTGGGCATTGCGCGCCGCAGGCCCGCCGCCGCTGCTGCAGCCGCTCAGCCCCGGCTTTTCAACGAGTAAGCTTACGGACCGTCTGTACTTCTCTCTTTGGCTTGTGCAAGACTCGCAAGCAGCCCCACAAATTGTTGAGGAGTCCTCTCCATGAAACTTTCTGAAGTTGCGCAAAAATTGGAATGCCGCCTGGAAGGAGCGCCGGACGTTGAGATTCGCGGGGTGGCCGGGATCGATTACGCCGAGGCGGGGCAGATAACGTTTCTCTCGAATCGCCGCTACTTTCCGTTACTCCATTCCACGCTTGCCTCCGCGGTTCTGGTCGAGGAAGGCATCAAGGTGGCGCGCTATCCCGATCTTCCGCCTGTTGCCGCCCTGCGCACGCCGAATCCTTATCTCGCTTTCGCCCACGCGATTGAACTTTTCTATCAGGCGCCG
>QHYF01000003.1 GCA_003224075.1 Acidobacteriota bacterium | reverse complement strand
ACGTCACGATTACCAACACGGGCAATTCCAACGTGGCAATTTCGCAGATCAACTTGATCGGCGCTGGCTATTCCATGACGGGCGGCGGTGCACCTGTCACGCTCTCTCCATCCCAGACCATCACCCTCGTTGTGCAGTTCAGTCCCGCGACGGCTGGGGCCGTAAGCGGCAGCATCACCATTGTGAGCAACGCGACCGGATCACCTGCTACGGTCTCTCTGTCAGGAACGGGCGTTTCCCCCGTGCAGCATTCGGTGGCCCTGACCTGGAATGCGAGTACCTCGACGGTGTCCGGGTATAACGTCTACCGCAGCACAGTGAGCGGGAGCGGATACACGAAGATCAACTCTTCGCTGGTTGCCGTTCTCACTTATACCGATTCGACCGTGCAGAGCGGAACGACGTACTTCTACGTGACTACAGCGGTGGACTCTAGCGGCAACGAGAGCGTCCACTCAAACGAAGTTTCAGCAGCCATCCCGTAGATGGCACGGTCTGAACGGTACGGCCTGCGTGCGCGCAACGAGTTGTAGCGTGTCGGGCGGACATTCGGTCGACCAGATTTGCGGTGAGTGGATAGTATGTGATATGCCCTCTGGGGTAGCCGAAGCAATCGGCCGGCGTCGCTACGGGGTATCGCCATGGGCACGCCCCGGGAAGCACGCGGAACCTTGGAGGGTCCCAACGTACAGGGTCAATACCTGTACCTAATTTGGACTTCCAAGCAGTATCTAGGAGATCTCTATCGCCGTATTCTCTGCGTCAGGCAGAGCCCGGAGCTGCTTGGCTATGAGCGTAGGTGTCGAAAAAGTTGGGAAGCCGCTCGTGCTGCCAAGGTATTTTAGAAGCAAGAGATTCTGCGACGGACCCGGATTCCTACTTGCAGGGTTACTCGCAGCCATGTCTCTGCTGTGGGGATGTTCGGGCGTGGTCAGTGGGCAAAGTACTCAGACGTCTCCGCCACCTCCCCCACAAACCTACAGCATCTCCGGGACGATCAGCCCGGCAGCAGGTGGCAGCGGGGCAACGGTTACACTGAGCGGAGCCGCGACTGCCACGACAACTGCGGACAGTTCGGGAAGCTACACATTTACAGGCCTGGCTAACGGAGCCTACGCGGTTACGCCGAGCCACACAGGTTTCACGTTCAACCCCACCAGCCAGAACGCGACGATAAACGGTGCCAGCGTAACAGGCATCAATTTTACAGCGACTGCTCAAACCTTTGGCATTTCGGGGACAATCAGTCCCGCGACGAGCGGGAGCGGGGCCACAGTCACGCTCGGCGGGGCAGGGAGCGCCACTACAACTGCCGATGCCTCCGGCAACTATACCTTTACAGGGTTGGTCAACGGGTCATACACAGTCACTCCCAGCCATACGGGTTTCACGTTCAGCCCGGCGAATCAAAACGTGACAGTCAGCGGCGCAAGCGTGACGGGAATCAATTTCACCGGCACGGCGATAGTTGGCTCGACGTTCAGCATTTCAGGATCGCTTAGTCCGCTCACAGGCGGAGCCGGAGCCACGGTGACGCTTAGCGGACCCGCAAGTGCCACCACAATCGCCGATGCCGCAGGAAACTACACTTTTTCAGGATTAGCCAACGGGACCTACACGGTAACTCCAACCAATACTGGATTCGCTTTCAGTCCCGTGTCTAAGAACGTCACAGTCAATGGGACCAACGTCAGCGGTGTGAACTTCACAGCCGCGCCGGTGGTGACGCATTCCGTGGCGCTCTCCTGGACCGCGAGTACATCGACGGTCGCTGGATACAATGTCTACCGCAGCACGGTGAGCGGGACAGCGTACACGAAGATCAATTCTTCAATCGTCCCGGCAGTCATTTACGCGGACGCGACTGTTCAGAACGGCACAACCTATTTCTATGTAACCACGGCTGTGGACGGCAGCGGTAACGAGAGCACCTTCTCCAACGAAGTTTCGGCAGCCATCCCATAATGTCGAGCAGCATTTCCGACTGTTCAAGGCGTCTGCCTTGGATAGCTATTCTTTTTATGGGGCCGAGTTGCAGTGTCTTGTCGGCAGGTCGCGTTTCACCAAACCACCCCTTGGACGAGCTATGCGCTGGCTACGCGAATCGGACTGTCTCGCAGTAAAGGGCCGGGTCCGTCGCTGCCCCTGATGTTTTTCGGCGCGAACGACGATAACCGATTCTCCAGGAAGCTGTCTTCACCCAGGAGCGTAACGGCAATAGCTTACTACCTAGGCACATCGTCTTGCAGGCCGCGGCATGAAACTTCAGGATTGAAGACGCTTTATCACTCTTTTGGCCCAGGGGAAGTCGGTGAGTCAACTTGATGCGAGCATTTCTGTCTTCGTTAATGGGTTTGCCCACCGTTGGTGGATTTTGGATGAAATTGTCTCTTTTGCGGAGTGCAGCCAGCTCATCAAGGGAGGTTTATTTCTAACTGTTTTCTTTTATCTTTGGTTTCATTCAAAGGAGGAAGCGGGCAAAGCCGAGGTGACGGAAAAGCGTTCTATACTGCTCCACACTTTGCTCGTATGCATTCCAGGAATAATTGTCATTCGGGCGCTGGCACTTCTCCTGCCTTTCCGGCCGCGACCTCTGTTTAATCCCGCCCTGCACCTTCGACTAGCCGCTGGCTTCAATCCGTACAATTTTGCAACTTGGAGCTCTTTTCCGAGCGACCATGCATTCCTGTTTTTCGCGCTGGCGACTGGGATGTTTCTTGTCAACAGAAAAATCGGATATTTCTTGTACTTGTACGCAGCCTTGTTCATCGCCTTGCCCCGCCTCTTTCTGGGGATTCACTATGCATCCGATCTTGCTGTAGGCGGTCTGTTTGGAATGGGAACGGCTTCTACAGCCAACTGGGCTAGGCTGAGGTCATGGATAACGCGTCCCGCCTGGCGGCTGCAAGAACTTTCACCAGGCGTTTTTTATGGTTCTTTATTTTTTATTTCAATTGAAACGGCGGAATTGTACCTTCCCCTCTGGGCCGCCGCTCACGGCACTTGGAAGCTTATCCAACTCCTCCAGATCCTAGTGAGGCGCTGAATGCTTCTTCCTAATCTTGCTGGAACAACCGCATGATTCGCGGAAGCTACTCGTAAGCCACAGTCCAGGCATGTGATTCGAGCCTGTTTCGAAACCTCTCGGCTTCCTGTGGAAGCACAACGTCACTGCCGGTTATTGTGACTCTTAGAATTGAGATCAACCGCCAGAAGCTCGCTCAATGCATCGGAGGCCTTCTCTGCCAAGGAGGTACCAGGGGTTAAGGCGAATCGATTTTGAGCGATTCCAACTATCTGTAATTAAAGGACTTATGATGGATAAGGTGATGTATCGTAATTGGGACTTGAATTTACGATAAGCGCGCCCCCCGAGGAGGAGCGAGAGTAGCCAATTATAGGACATTGTGGATAGAGAACTTCCACTTTTCGAGGGGCCACTAAGCAGTCTTTAGGATTCCGGTTGATCCGCATGAGGGGAACGATCCGTAAGTTACTCTAAAAAAGCATATTACAGCCAGCGAGCCCTTGCCGACACTAAACTGGCATGGCAAAGCGCGTGCTTGTGTTCTCGTGGGGCAGTCTGATCTCTTTCTCACGGAGAGAAACGCATGGTTCGGAATGGTGAGTTCGGATTTGCTGACATTTGGAGGGTGGTCCGGAAGCACTGGTGGATTGTTGTCGTCTCCACTGTGGGCTGCGGGTCGCTCGGGTTGCTTGCCGCCACGCAGCTTCCGAAAAAATACACGTCTCAGACGCTAGTGCTTGTGGCCAAACCCACTGTTCCGATAGATATTGTGAAGCCGGTCGTGACGGAAGACTTGAATCAGCGATTGGTATCGATGAAACAACAGATTTTGAGCCGGACTCGCTTGGAACCGATCATTGAGAAGTTCGGCCTTTACCACGAGGACCGCGACAAAATCCATATGGAGGACTTGGTTGAGCGCCTAAGAAAGGCGATAGACATTTCTCCGCTGGAGCCGATGCCCGGTACCCAGGATCGGAGTTTGGCCGGGTTTTATGTGAATGTGATTTTTAACAATCCGCAGACCGCCCAGCAGATTTGTAACGAAATTACTTCTATGTTCATGGAACAAAACGCGAGGGCTTTGGAGCAACAGGCCGCCCGCACGACTTCTTTTCTCAGTCAGCAACTGGATGAAGCAAAAGCCAAGCTCGATCAACAGGACGCTAAGCTCGCCCAATTCAAGCGCGAAAAGATGGGATCGCTGCCGGAGGAGGAGCAGGCCAATCTCAGCCTGCTGACCACGCTGAACTCACAACTAGAGGCTAATACGCAAGCGCTCAGCCGAGCGCAGCAGGATAAAGCGTTCAATGAATCTCTCCTTGGCCAGCAGGAAGCAAACTGGAAAGCATCCCGGGCGGAAAAGAACCCTGAAACGATCGAGGATCAGTTGCGGGTTTTACAGGACCAATTGACTGCTCTCGAATCGCGGTACACGGCAGAACATCCTGATGTGATCAAAACAAAAAATCAGATAAAGGAGCTCAAGAAGAGGATGGCGGAAACGCCGAATAACGATAATCCTGCCGCGGGAACGCGGGTGGCAGCTGAAACACCTCAGATGCAACAACTCCGCGCGAAACTGCGACAGGATGAAATAAACATTGCAGATCTGACGAAGCGGCAGGCGCAAATCCAGGATCAAACGCGAATTCTTGAAGGGCGCATACAGGCCATTCCGGGGGTGGAACAACAGCTGAAGGAGTTGACGCGCAGCTATCAGAGCGCCCTGGATTTTTATAACGAGCTTTCGAAGAAGCGAGAGAATTCAGCCATGGCAACAGACTTAGCACATCAGCAGGAGGGCGAGCAATTTCGCGTGCTTGACCCACCGAGTCTTCCGATGAAGCCCTCCTTCCCCAAGAATCTGTATTTCGCTGGGGGTGGGCTGGGCGCGGGTTTCGCACTGGGTTTGGCGATCCTGTATGTATTAATGGCAATGGACCAGACCCTGCATACGGAAAGAGAAATTGAGTTGCATTTGAAGCTTCCCGTTCTGGCGAGCGTCCCCGTTCTCCAGATTGCCGGCGTGAGCGCGGAGACCACAGGGGTAATAAACCGACCGGTCTCCGCAAAGAACTGACTGGTGTGGAAGGGCGTTTGAGGAAAAGATGAGTCGCATCCATGAAGCATTGAAGAAGGCAGCGCAGGAGAGATCCACGCAGATTGGAGCTGGATTAGACAGAGATGTTGCCGACGTCGCGGCCGAGATCCACCGCCCCGTCACAGTGGAGCCGGTTGTCGCGGTGCTTGCCGAGCAGCCTCGAGCTACTATCGGTGGCGGTCATACCGGATCTATGCGCTATGAAGAGATTGTGAGGAGATGCTCCCGCCCCGATTGGCGGCTCGATCCCCGCGCGAGCGCATTTCAAGATTCAAATTCAGGGCATTCCGGGGCAGAAAGGTTTCGCACTCTGCGTTCGCGTCTCTCCCAAATTGCAGGCACCCGCACTTTGCGGCGACTTCTGATAACTAGCAGCGTCGCTGGAGAAGGGAAAACCTTTGTCGCTTCAAATCTTGGGCAGTCGATCGTCCGACAACCGGGGCGTCGCGTTCTCCTCTTGGACGCGGATATACGAATGTCGAGATTGCACGTGGGACTTGGCGCGCCGAGCCGTCCGGGCCTAACGGAGTATCTACGAGGCGAAGCAGATGAATACTCCATAATTCAAAAAGGAATGGAGGGAAATCTTTTCTTGATCCCCGGCGGGAGCCCGGTGTTCAATCCAAGCGAACTACTGCTGCATGAAAGGATGAAACGCCTGCTCGACCTCCTTACATCGGCCTTCGACTGGATCATTATCGACTCTCCGCCGGCTTTGCTGGTCCACGACGCAAGCATTCTTGCTGACCTCGCAGACGGAGTCTTGTTTGTGGTTCAGGCAGGTATGACACATGTCGGCGAAGCAGAGAAAGCAGCAGAAGAATTTCAGAACAAGAATCTACTCGGAGTCGTACTCAACAAGGTGGAGAAGCGCGACTCCTACGGCGCGTACTATCACGGGCATTTGTCTGAGAATGCAGAAAAGGCGACTTAGAAAATTGTCTCAGGGCGCCTAGATGTTTTTTCGTTGAGCGGCCCGAGGAACTGAAGTACAATCTTTTGTAAGTACGTAAGCTCCTGTGTTTGAATGCGTCTAATGAGAAGGCCTTCACTACTCTTAGTTTTCTTGTTTCTCGTTGCAGTCGCGCACGCTGAGATTCCCGAACATATCCGCTTGGGCGATGATATCTCGAACGATTTTACCGTGAGCGCATGCGGACGCCAGTCTGTTCAACCTCGCCCCGTTAACGAGGAGGGTGCTCCTGCTTCAGGAAGTGTGCCGGTCGAAGTAGTCCCCGCTCGAACAGTCCAGGACTTTCGGTTTTCCCCGTCGGACGCAGAACCCTTCCACCTGTCAGGGCAGGATCGTCTGCTGTTTTGGTCCGTTCAGAGAACCTAGAAAACTCCGGTAGCTCGCTCCGTGGTGCTCTTCTTCGGCTTGCTTAGGCGGCGATCCGAGGAGAGTAGCACTGAAATCCATTTCCCAATGTTATTACTCGCAGGCCTCGAACACGATGGCCTCGAGTCATGGATATACACACGATGGAGAAATTGCTGAGGGCTGGCGACCATTCGAGTTTGCCAGACCTCAAGCAGCATCTTGAGATTACGTTGGGAGTTATCCGCGCTAGGGAGATGCGTCAACATGAAAACGTCCAATTCAATCCCGAACGGAGCGCTGAACTTTCGGGTCGGAGATTGGGTCGAAGTGCGCAGCCGGGCGGAAATCCTGGCGACGCTTGATAAGAACTGTTGTCTGGAGAATTTGCCCTTCATGCCGGAAATGTTCGCCTACTGCGGCGGGCGTTTCCGTGTCTACAAGAGCGCCCACAAAACATGTGACACAGTTAACGGTTCTAAGGGGCTCAAGATGAGGGATGCCGTCCATCTCGAGGGAATTCGTTGCAGTGGTCAATCGCACGGTGGATGTGAAGCATCCTGTCTGATCTTTTGGAAGACGGCTTGGTTGAGGAAACTCAATCAGATGGATGCGGATTCAAGACTCCACCGGGACGCGGCACGAGAGAAAAGGGAAGCTGAAGTGGGGCAGTGCACCGAGGCCGACGTGTTGGCGGCCACACAAAAGCGTGCCGATGATGATGGTGAGCCGGCTTATGTTTGTCAGGCGACGCAGCTTCCTGCTGCAACCGAGCCTCTTCCCTGGTGGGAGTGGGGGCAATATGTCGAGGACTACAAGTCGGGAAACGTTGGATTAGGTAGAATTTCTAAAGGCTTTCTCTATATGGCCTATCAACAAGGCCTCGTCAACTTAGGAATCGGCCTTGGTCCATTGCTCCGTTGGATTTACAACAGGTTCCAGGGCCTTCGCGGAGGGATACCCTACCCGCGCCGTTCCGGGAAGCTGGCCGCCGGGATGCGGACGCCAACCACCAGACTCGATCTGCAGCCGGGTGAATGGGTGCGCGTGAAGAGTTTTGACGCAATCCGTGCGACGTGCGACAAGTGGAACATGAATCGGGGCATGAGGTGGGATGCCGAATTAGTTCCGTACTGCGGCGGAACCTACCAAGTCCTCAAGCGCGTAACCAAGACTCTCAATGAAAAGACGGGAAAGATGCAGGAGATGAAAACCCCCTGCATCATCTTGGATTCAGTCGTCTGCCAAGCCCGTTACAGCAAATGCCGACTGTTCTGTCCTAGAAGCATATATCCGTACTGGCGGGAAATTTGGCTGGAGAGAATTGCATCAAGTGACCCTGACGCCGGAGAAGCAAGGATAACCCAGCCGTCGCGCTGATCGAGAAAGAGCGCGGCGTCGCGTTGATCGGTCTTCTGCTTGCGCACGTCATTGGTGCGAATCTTTGCAGAGTCAGCGGCAGAACCTTCCACCTGTCAGGGCAGGATAGCCTGCTGTCTTGGTCGATTCAGAGAACCTAGAGGATCCCCTAGGAGGCTCTAAGGGCCAGCTTCCGTCTACCGGAATGAACCAAGAACTAGCTGAGAATGCTCAGTTTGTAGCTCCGGGCGAGTTTGGAAACCTGGTGGCAAATGATGGCAACGGTTTTCACGTTTCGACCGGGCGGGCTAGTCCCCAAGGACGTTATTACAGGTTTATTGCAACGCAGATTTCTCTAACCATTTTATTTACAATATCTTAGCGACAAAGTGATCCATATCCCGCCGAGAGTTACGGGCCCCATTTCTGGCAGGCTGATTGCGGTACGTGCAACGTACGTCCGTGATGCGTGGGTGTCTTAGCTGGGTTTGGCAGTTTTTCCTCCTAATCTCCGCCACGGTCGACCATGAGGAGTCTTTTGACCAGATGAATACCGAGCACAACGAGGGCGCGTGGTACGCACTTCAAGTGAGAACACGTTGGGAGACTTCCACGACCACATTGCTTTCGGGAAAGGGGTATCAAACATTCCTCCCGACATTCAAGACGGAAAGGCTCTGGAGAGGCAAGTCCCAGGAAGTAACCGCGCCTCTCTTTCCGGGTTATGTATTTTGCCAGTTCGATCCACATAGTCGCCTGCCCGTTCTTGTGACCCCCGGCGTGATTGCCGTCGTAGGAAGAGGTCGCGTCCCTGTTCCCGTCGAAGATACGGAGATGGAAGCCATTCAGAGGATGGTTTTCTCAGGCTTCCGAACTGAACCCTGGCCCTATTTAGAAGTTGGGCAGCAGGTTCGAATTGACGAGGGAGCGCTAAGTGGCCTGCAAGGAATCCTGCTCAGTTTTAAGGGAACCCGTCGGATAGTAGTTTCTGTTTCCCTGCTTCGACGGTCAGTGGCGCTGGAAATAGATCGGTCCAGCGTCAGCGCGATCGCGTCCTCGCTGACAGACATTTTTCAATCACCCGCAGCAGAGGCAGCGTTGCACGAAGTGGCGCTTGCCTAGCTATGAACGCGGATGCTCCTTAGCCGGGCTTTCCGTATCGGGTTAGGTTCTGATGGTGACCATCGCGGTTGATCGACAGGCTCAAACCCAAAGCTGGCTGGAGTGACGAGCGAGGATTTGAAAACAAATGGAGAATAACTACTCTAGAGTTCCGGCTCGCCGAGAGCAGGGCACGCGGCCTTCAAAGGGCCACAAGGCTCTGTTCACTTTGGGTTCTTCGGTGGTGAAGCAGGGCAAGACTCTTCAAGAAGAAACGTTCCATAACATGCTGATGCTGGAGCGTCGGCGGGCGGAGCGCTCCCGTAAGCCTTTCGTTTTGATGCTTCTTGATGCCGGGGCATTTGTCGAGAGTGGGACTACAGACAGCGTGATGCACTCGGTCATATCCGTCATCTTGAAATCCACACGCGAGACTGATCTTGTCGGCTGGTACAAAAAGGGCGTCATCTTGGGCGTAATCTTTACAGAAATTAGCTTGGAATCAAAAAGTCCGATCACGGACATTTTGCGTTCGAAAATTGTGAATGCGATTCAGACCGAGCTCAGTCGCAAAGTCATATCCAAGCTTAGCGTTACAGTCCATCTTTTCCCAGAGAGCTGGGACCGGGATGGAGCGGAACCCATTGCAGATGCCAGGCTCTATCCTGACCTTTCTAACGGGGGGGCCAAGAAGCATCCTTCTCTGATTGTGAAACGTGTGATCGATATTGTTGGAAGCTCTGCGCTGCTCTTCTTGCTCAGCCCTCTGCTCGCTGCAATCGCGCTCGCAATCAAATTGACGTCTAAGGGTTCGGTGATTTTTCAACAAGGGCGGGTTGGACAGTTCGGGAAGCGGTTCAAGTGTTTAAAGTTCCGAAGCATGTACGCGAATAACAATCCGAAGATACATCAAGAATACATCCAGCGTTTCATTTCTGGCCAGGCAGGCAGCGACAATGCTGAACCGGGAAAAGCAACTGTCTACAAGATTACGGATGATCCTCGCGTAACGCGAATCGGAAGATTTCTTCGGAAGACCAGCCTTGATGAGCTTCCGCAGCTGTGGAACGTTTTGACAGGAGAAATGTCTCTGGTGGGCCCGCGTCCACCCCTGCCGTACGAATTCGAGATCTACGAGGTCTGGCACCGCAGGAGAGTTCTCGAAGTCAAGCCCGGTGTTACGGGGCTTTGGCAAGTCAGCGGCAGGAGCCGCACGTGCTTCGATGACATGGTTCGCTTGGACCTCCGTTACTCCCAGTCTTGGTCCCTCTGGCTCGATCTAAAGATTCTCATCGCGACTCCCCGCGCCGCTTTGGGCGGCGAAGGCGCTTACTAGCGCGCCAGCCGATCGGGGCGCTTTCTCTACTACACGGGAAAACTTCATCGGCTGCGCGAAGGAGTGGACAAGCAGGTCCCCTTTTCGTCGCACGCTGAATATGGCGCCAGAAGACGTTCAGTCAGTTTCCAACTTCCGGCAGACCCTCGGCAATTACAAGCACTTCTCGCAAGTCTGATCGTTTCACAAAATGTGAACGGCGTCGGGAAAACCGATATCGTGCTCCATTCTTCGCAAATTTACGCAGAAGCAGGTCATGGTGGGCAAATCATGGGAAGATCAATTCACGTCAACCTGACTGGCTCATCGAGCGAGTTTCTTCGCCTGCCTGAGCGGACAACGTGAAGACAAGTTGGCCCCCCTTTTTACTCGCGTAAGCTACGCGCGCGCGTTCCTTACCTTGGCCTTCGATCCGCCAGTTTTTGCCGTTTTCGACTAACCGCATTTCTGCCCGCTGCCTCCACCAACGATTCACTTCGACTGGTGTAGTGATCCAGACGGCCCTTTAATCCGTCAGGCGAACCAGGTAACCGAGCGATGCTTCATAGATGCTTCGCTCTCGAGACTTAAGAATGTAATCCGCATGCACAAAGTACTGGATTAACCAAGTATTTATGCACAGGCGCTCCCCTAGAGATTTACCGACCGATTTAAACCCCCGTTCATAGTAAAACGATTTGAGCCCAAAGTTTGTAAGGCGTGACGGTGTGCGGGGGAGCGTGCGGTGCGATCCGACGGTTGCAGGAAGTGGAACGGGGGCCTCGCTGTCACGAAGGCCCTCTCGTCATCGCTGGCCCGAGCCGGCATAGACGTTGGTTCCACTTGGATGGAAGAGGAGTGAGAAAACCTGAAATAAGGACGCTTGCGACCAGCGCTTGGACGTCGTAGTCGCGACTCAGGCCTGGTTGGAGCTCCAAGCGCACCTACGACGCCTCTAAATACGAGGCCAGAAAGATCGCTTTGGCAGACCAAAGCCCACGTTCCAAGGCATTATCGCGTAGATGAGCTAATCAGCGATCGCTTCTGGCCAGCGCACGCTAGTTTGTGAGAATCAAAGAGACGGTTGCCTCAGGGCAACAGGCCGTACGCAATGAGCTGGGTGTGGGAGACAACGAATACCTTGCCGTTGGCCACCAGCGGAATGCTGAATTTATTCGCCACGTCAAGGGCGTCTCGAGTCCCAGCCTGGGTGGTGTTGTAAAGCTCGTTTGCTAGATTGCCTGCGTCATAGGCGCGGAGAACCCCGTTATCAGGCGTACCAAACGTATTGTCCTGCATCGCCCACAATATACCGTTGCTGGTGCCGTTCGCCGAGACTGCAAACGATCCTCCACGGTAGGGATAGGTAACAGACGACTGTGACGTGGGTGAAACGGACAGCAGTCCATTTGTCAATTGGAAGGCCTTCAGCCGATCGTTCACGGCAGCAAAGTAGACATATCCATTGAAATAGACGGGCGAACTGTAGTTTCCGCTCTCCGCGTCTGAGTTAAGAAGAGCGTTAACCAGATACTGCGGAATCTGGCTGTTGTTGTTCGAGTTGTAGTGTCCCATAGTGTCGCGGTTGACCATATAGATCGTTCCGTCCTTGCCCGCAGAGATCAACAAATGCGGGTAGGGGCCGGTCGTCTGATCTACCAGTAACACTGGACCGCCAGACCCAAGTTCGATGTTTGTGCTACTCATATATGCTTGGTTATACGGCGTGAAGTAGTCTAGAACGGAACCGCTTGGGCTGAGCTTTGCGATTGAATCTCCGTAGTCTCTGCCGCCGGTATTGGCGTCAAAGGGGCCATTACCGACCGCAAAGAAGATGTTTCCAGTGGCGTCCGTGGCTAGGCCCCCACCGCTCTGCCAGATGCCACCTTCAGTAGCGTCGGGAGTTGAATTGTAGGCCATCACTCGCTGGAGAGTGGTCGCGTTGTATCCAAGAACCCAACCGTAATAGGTTGGGTTATCCCCGTGAGATCCAAATCCCAGATACACAATGCCGTTGTTCAGGAGAAGTCCTGGTCGCTGATTCTCTCGAAGGGCGTTGAAGTTCACGGTGGTCGTTCCATCGCCGCTCCCCGGCACGCTCGCTTGGATTACGACAGGACCACCAAATTTCTCCGCGCCCGTCGTGATATCGAGAGCGTGCAACCTCTGCACGTAGCTCGAACTCTCCTTGGTTTTGGCGACGACGTAGAGTGTGCCGCTGCCCGGATCAATGACTGGTGTGCCGGTGATCCCAATTTCGTTGTCTATGTCGCCGCATTCACCGACGTCGGCGCAGGGAACTGTGGTGGTGCCGGACTGCAAGAAACTCGCCTTCCAGAGGGGAGTACCCGTCAATCCGTCGGCGTCGAAGGCGTAGACACTGTCGTGTTCCGTAGCGACATACACTACATTGTGAAAGCCTTTCCCGGGGATGCTTACGTTGGCCACAGAAAGTGGCGACGCGTATGCAAGCCCATCTACCGCGTAAGAAAAGAGCTTTCCAAACTGTGCCTGGTTAACGTTGCTCGGAGTCAAAACCGTTTCAGCTGTGTTCTGACCCGTTCGGCCGCTGTCGTTGTGATGGGTGAACGTACCCGGATAGTTGCTGATATAAACAGTTGCACCAGCTGACTGCCCAGAAGCCGTTCCGGTTACGGTGTGAGTACCAGTGCTATTTGGAGGGGTGTACAAACCGGTGCTGCTAATCGTACCTGAAGACACCGACCCACCCGCTATGCCGTCGACTGACCAGGTCACGCCTCCACTGCTTGCCGTAAACTGCTGAGTTCCGGTGAAGGTGAGTACCGAAACTCGCGGACTGATAGAGAATACGGACCCGCTTAACGTCGTTGCGCTGGCCACGTTGGAGAACGAGCTCAGGCTCCCCGCGGTATCGATGGCCTGGACTCGGTAGCTGTAGCTGGTATTCGTTAACAGACCGGTGTCACTGTAAGAGGTTCCAACCGGAGTGGCAATCTGCGCAAAGCTGGTGCAGCCTGTCCCTTGGCACCTCTGCACGATATAGTTTGCCAGCCCCACATTACTCGTCGAAGCCGTCCAGCTCAGATTGATCTGGCTCACGCTGGCCGCCGTGGCTGTCAGATTACTGGGCGCTGTTGGCGGTTGCGGCGTTAGTGTGGTGGCGGTTGCGGTGTTGGAGAAGGCGCTCCGAGTGCCAGCCGTATCGATGGCCTGTACGCGGTAGCTGTAGCTGGTATTCGATAGTAGGCCTGTGTCGCTGTACGTGAGCCTGAGCGCAGTAATGGCAATCTGCGCAAAGTTGGTGCAGCCTGCGCCCTGGCAGCGCTGCACCACGTAGTTGGCTATCCCAATCGTGCTCGTCGAAGCCGTCCAGCTCAGATTGATCTGGCTTGTGCTGGCGGCCGTGGCCGTCAGGTTACTAGGCGCCGTGGGCGAGACTACGCTTCCCAGAGGGGTGCGGAAGGCCACCATCTGCATGACCCACGGCCCGGCTGGACTGAGAGCCGCAGTGGTGGCGCTATAACTCCCCGTGGCGGTGACCATGCGGTCTTCGGCGATATCCCCGTCCGGTGAGGTGAGCAAGCGGCTGGTAAAGCCGGTGCCCGGGCCGGTGGTAAAGGTGGCCACCATGCTGGCGCCCAAGAGCAGATCGGTGGCGTTGGTGGTGGTCGCCGATCCGCTGTTGGTGGTGCTGCTGTTGCCGGTGTTTGCGGCGGTTACATCCAGGGGGCTGTTCAGATGCGGACCGTTGTACTCCAGGATGCGAATGTCGGGGTAGGCTGCGGCAGGAGAGAAGGTCACCGTGACGATGTTGGCTGCAGCGG
>QHYF01000002.1 GCA_003224075.1 Acidobacteriota bacterium | reverse complement strand
GCGAAACGCAGCGCCGGTGCCGCCGATCGAGCGGTGGATTTGGATTGTTCCTTCACTAGCCATGTTGTGTCTTTCAGTCCTTTAGGCGGTTTGCCATTTCATTTTCGAGATATCGATGCCTTCCTTGGCCATTTCGTAAAGCGGGGACAGTTCCCGCAGCTTGGTGACGACCTGAATCATCTTTTCAATGACGTAGTCGACTTCCTCCTGGGTATTGAAACGGCCGAGGCCGAATCGAATCGAGGTGTGGGCGAGGTCTTCGCCGACACCTAATGCTTTGAGTACGTAACTGGGTTCGAGGGTTGCCGAGGTACAGGCGGAACCGCTCGATACCGCAATATCGTTTATCCCCATGAGGAGCGATTCGCCTTCAACGTAGGCGAAGCTCATGTTTAGGTTGTTCGGCAACCGGTGCTCCATCGAGCCATTGACGTAGACCTCATCAAGCTTGGCCTCCAGGCCGGCCTTGAGGCGATCACGCAGGGCACGCAGCCGCGCACCTTCCTCCGGCATCTCTTTCTGCGCGACTTCGCAGGCCTTGCCGAGACCAACGATGCCGGGCACGTTCAGCGTGCCGGAACGCATCCCGCGCTCGTGACCGCCGCCATCAATGATGGCGGAAAGCTGCACGCGCGGATTGCGGCGGCGGACGTACAAAGCGCCGACCCCCTTGGGTCCATAAATCTTGTGAGCGCTGATGGCCAGCAGATCGATATTATCCTTCTGGACGTCGACTGGAACCTTGCCCACCGCCTGGACGCCGTCCACAGCAAAGAAAATGCCGTGTTCTTTGGTAATCTTGCCGATTTCCGCGATGGGATTGATCACCCCGATTTCGTTGTTGGCGTACATGATGGTGATCAGAATCGTCTTCGGGGTAATCGCCGCTTTCAGGTCGTCCAGGCTGATGCGGCCGTCGCGCTGCACCGGCAGATAGGTAACCTCGAAGCCGTGCTTCTCAAGGTTCTTGCAAGTATCCAGCACGGCCTTGTGCTCGATGGCCTGGGTGATGATGTGGTTGCCCTTTTCGCGGAACATCTCCGCGATGCCCTTGATCATCAGGTTGTCGGATTCGGTGGCGCCGCTGGTAAAGATGATCTCCTTGGGCGTGGCGTTGATCAGCGCGGCAACCTGGGCGCGGGCGTTTTCGACGGCTTCTTCCCCGGCCCAGCCAAAGGAGTGGTTGCGGCTCGCGGCGTTGCCGAATTTCTCGGTGAAATACGGCAGCATCGTCTCGATGACGCGTGGATCGACCGGCGTGGTCGCGTGATTGTCCATGTAGATCGGCAGCTTGACAGCCATGTCCCTTTATCTCCTCAGTCTAAGTCCGCAATGCTACGAGCGACCGCTCCTGCGGGTCTTCGCTCATCTGCGAAATCGTGACCGCGCTCAGCACATTCAAAATGCTTTCATTGACCCGGCGCAAGGGCTCCTTGACAGAGCACTTCTCCGTGGCATCGCAATTCCCGTGACTCGTCACGCACGACGTAATCAGCACGGGCCCATCGATAGCCGAGATCACATCCAGGGCGCTGATCTGTGACGGATCCTTCGCCAGCTGATAGCCGCCACTGGAACCGTGCTTCGCGGCGACCAGCGAACGATGCGCCAGCTTTTGCAGCACCTTGGCCATGAGCGTTGCGGAGATGCCGTATTCCTCGGCGATCTCGCTGGCGCTACAGGCGTGCTGCTGGCGGTGTATGGCCAGGTGCTTGACGGCAATCAGCCCATAATCGGCTTTCTTGGAAAGCTTAAACATCAGTTCTGAAGGCTTTCTCGATTCTCTATGGATATACGACTAAATCAGTCGCACATACACTATATCCCCTATCGCACCCCAAGTCAACCAGAACCTTTGTCCATTTAACCAACAAACCCCGTATTTCGTTCAGCTTATACTACGACAATTTTGGTCTTATTTGGCTAGCATTTTGTGGGCACAGGTCGCAACATCCAGGAGCTTGGCAGATAGAAGGTCAACCGCGATTCGCTGAGGCTGCAGCCGCACCGTGGTAGCCTAAGGTTTTGGATGAAGGAGACGGATGCAAGGATACGTCCGAAACCGGAAATCGTTGGGGATGCCTTTGATGTGGGGACCTTTCCTGCTGTTCTTCTTCTTCGCGATGCGAGGTTGGTCGCAATCCCCAAAGCAGCCGCCGGTCGATAGAACCAAACGCGCTCCTGACAAAGCGCGTCATAAGCGACTGCGGGAGCAGGCGTTCGTCCTGGTCGGCGCAGGAGACATCGCCAGTTGCAAGGATCCGGAAGGCGCCCAAGCGACAGCGAAACTTATCGAACAGATTCCCGGGACGGTGTTTGCCGCAGGCGATCTGGCTTACGAAAAAGGAAGCACGGAAGATTTCAGGAATTGCTATGACCCAGCCTGGGGACGCTTCAAAGACCGGACGAAACCGGCTTTGGGAAATCACGAGTATGCAGACCTCACGGCATCGGGCTATTTCCAATACTGGGGTGCGCAGGCCGGACCGCCGGGTAAGGGCTATTACAGCTATGATCTGGGCGCTTGGCACATCGTGGTGCTGAATACGAATTGCGGCGCCAGGGGCCTGGGGGGCTGTGACGCAGGCTCTCCGCAGGACACTTGGTTGAAGGAGGATCTCGCGAAGCACGCCAACGCTTGCATACTCGCTTATGGTCACCATGCGCTGTTCAGCAGCGGAGTCCTCAAGAGCCACGCGCTGCATCCCAACCTGAAGCAGTTCTGGGAAGACCTTTACGCGGCGCACGCCGACCTCATTCTGGCGGGGCATGAACATTCCTACGAGCGGTTCGCGCCACAGGACCCGGACGGAAAGGCCGACCCGGAGCACGGCATCCGCGAAATTGTCGCCGGGACGGGTGGGCGCAGCCACCATCTGCTTGGCTTTGCCACCCCGAACAGCGAAGTGCGAAATTGGGAGACCTTCGGCGTGCTGAAGCTAACGCTTGCGCCAGGGAAGTACACTTGGGAATTCATCCCCGAGGATGGGAAGACGTTTCGTGATTCCGGCAGCGGGGTTTGTCACAACTTACCGGCAACCTCGAATTAGGCTTCGGTTTGACCGTGGCGACTCGACACAGCGAGTCCTGCTTATGGCTTAGGGGCAGCGCAAGCCCCACCTGAAGCTGCCGCTTCAATCAATTTCTGTACCGCGGGCGCAGGCATCAGCAACAACTGAGCCTTCGGCTTCTTCAGCTGTTCGATGATGGCAAGCTGCTGCGCTTTCCACGCATCGGGGGCCGGCTGCGCTTTCGCGATCGCATCGAGAGCTGCGAGCCCCGCTGTGCCAAGGGCCGAAAGATCCTGCGAAGTTGCCGCAACTTCCTTCACCAGGAAAGAGCGCTGCGCGAGTGGCTGAAGCTTTGCGTCGTTCTCGCGCCAGACCGTGAATTGCGCGCGGAGCCGCGCTTCGGTTGCCGCGTCGCGGCAGGCTGATGCGAGGAACTGATTGACCAACTCGCCGAAATGCCGCCCTGCATCACTTTCCAGTGGAATCGCGTCAACAACGCGATTCATCGGCGTGAGACTGGTCGCCTCGGCAGGCGCCGTTTGCGAGCGTGTATAGTCCTTCACTGGCTCGACAAGATCAGCAAGCGTGCGCAACGCGGCGAATTCGGCCGGCGGGGCGGGGCCCGCGATGCGCTGGAGCATCCGGTGGTAATACGTCCTGTGCGCGAGCCCGAGCCATTCCAGCCGCGCGCTGACGAAGTCCAGCCGCGCGTACATGGAAGCAGGATCGCGGACTTCCTGCAGCGACCACAAACGGTCTGCGATGGCGGCAGTCCGCGGCCAGATGCGCGAATCGAGGTTTTCGGGATTTACATACTCCGCCCACATGCAGGCTTCACCGCCAAGAATGCGCTGTTTTTCTTCGGGCGAAAGACTCGCCGCAGCTCCATCCATTGGATCAACTGCGTAATGCCGCGCCGCGGGCCAGCCCAAGTCGAGGTAGTAGCCGTTCGAAAGAATTCCGCGGTAACTCTGCTTGGCCGCTTGCGCCAGCGACGCTTGTCCTCGCCACGATTGAATCACAATGTCCTTCGGCACCCCGGGCACCAGCACTTCGTCCCAGCCGACGACGGCTTTCCCATGCTTGACCACTAGCCTTTGCACTCGTTCGCTGAAGTACGCCTGCAACGCCTGGTTGTTCTTGATTCCGTGTGTCTTCATGAATGTCTGGATTTTTGGATTCGCATCCCATTCCTTGCCGTTCACCTCATCGCCGCCAATGTGAAAAAAATGGTCTGTAAAAATTCGGACCATCCCTCCGATGAATTCGTCGAGGAATTTGTAGACTTTCTCGCTCGTTGGATCCATCGCCGCATCGAAGATTCCCCATTTCCGCTCGATTTCGTAGGGACCTTTTCCGCTCGCCAGCTCGGGATGACCCACGAACCATGCCGTGCTATGTCCCGGCATATCAAATTCCGGCACCACGCGAATCCCCCGGTCCCGCGCGTACGCGATCAGCTCACGCATCTCATCCTGCGTGTAGTAAAGGTCATCGGAACCCATTTCGTGCAATTTTGGAAACTTCTTGCTCTCGACGCGGAAACCCTGATTTTCCGACAGGTGCCAGTGGAAGACGTTCATTTTTATCGCTTCCATGCCGTCGAGATTTCTCCTGATAACCTCGAGCGGAATGAAATGGCGGGCGGAATCGATCATCAAACCGCGCCAGGGGAAACGCGGCTTGTCTTGAATCGTGACTGATGGCGCGGCAAATCCATCGGGAGAAACGTCCACGAGTTGGAGAAACGTCTGTAATCCGCGCAACGTGCCGAGAACCGTTGGCGCGGTGAGTTTCGCGCCGTTGGCGCCCACTTCCAGAACGTAAGATTCGTCCTCGCCTACTTCCTGAATCTCTTTGCTCGCATGATCGGTCTGAACGACGAGCGTCGCCTTCGCCGCCTTGACCGGTTTCAGGGAGAGCGGGAGAGCCGTTTGGCGCGCGAGTTGCCGCAAAAATCGTGCGACCGCGCGATCGAGACGCGGCTCCGTATGCCCGCTGAGAGCCACTGAGAAAGAGGAGTCCACGCGCAGGCTCCCGGTCCCGGATTGCACGCTTGCCGGGACGGGCATGAGGGTCAATGCGAGCTGTTGAGCTGTGGTCATGGTCGGAAGCAAGAAAACGCCCAGAACAAGTATGCCTATGACCTGAAGCCGCGCGTTCGTAACCATTCTTCGCACAACCCTCCCCTGCCATGAAACAATTTTGAATTGATTGCGGTGCGACGCCAGCTTTTGCATAGTGTCATATCTGAAGTCTCCTGCGAAGAGGATTCCTGCGCGGGCGGAAGGAGTCCACATTGGCCTCTCGCCAAGTTTGCGAGGCGCGGATTTCCCCGCCTGAGTTAGAATAGCGAATCGCGTGCGGCATCGATGAAACCTCGATGAAAACATCCGTTGCCATCTACCCGGGCTCGTTTGACCCGGTCACAAACGGGCACCTCGACCTGATTGAACGGGGCGAGAAGATGTTTGATCTCTTGATCGTGGCCGTGTTGCGCAATACAGAAAAGCAGCCGCTCTTCACCCTTTCCGAACGCATGGAAATGCTCCGCGAGGTCACGAAGCGGTGGTCCGATGTGGAAGTGGACGTGTTCGAAGGCCTGCTCGTCGACTACGCGCGCAAGCGGGGCGCCGGCGTGATTCTGCGGGGCATACGCGCGATCTCCGACTACGAATACGAATTGCAAATGGCGCTGATGAACCGCAAACTCGAGCCGCGTCTGGAGACCGTGTTCATGCTGCCGGGCGAACCGTACAGCTACCTAAGCTCGAAGCTGGTGCGGGAGATCGCCCAGCATGGCGGGCCGTTGAATGGGCTGGTGCCCGCTGTGGTTGAGCAGAGGCTGCGCGCGAAAGTTTCGTGAGCGAAGCAATCGCCGGCCATGAGATTTTTGTTTTCAGTTGTCATTTGCCAGTTCTCTGTTGAGGTAGAGGCCGGCGCTCAAAGCGGGCCGATGCAGGATTCGTCGTATCTTTCCTTGACTGTGAACTGTCGGCTATAAAACTATAGACTTCTCCCAAGGAGCCAGCGTGCAACTCACGGACCGCATTAACCGCATCCAAATTTCGCCGACGGCGGCGGTCATTGCCGAAGCCGACAAGCTGAAGTCGCGCGGTGTTGACGTCGCCGACTTCGGCCCCGGCGAGCCGGACTTTCCGACGCCGGACCACATCAAGAATGCGGCGATCAAGGCAATCGAGGAGAACAAATCGAAATATACGCCGACGGGCGGCATCATGCCGCTGCGCGAGGCCATCTGCGCGTGGCACAAGCGCGAGCTCGGCTCGTCCTACGAACCGAAAGAGTGCGTCGTAAGCGTCGGCGGCAAGCATTCCATCTTCAACGTCATGAGCGTCCTGGTGCAAAAGGGGGACGAGGTCATCATCCCTGCACCCTACTGGGTCAGCTTCCCCGACATCGTGAAGTACGCGGGCGGAACACCAGTGTTCGTGGAGACGCGGCCGGGAGACGGATTCAGTGTCAGGGCTTCTGCGATCGAGAAAGCCATCACGCGGAAAACGCGGCTGCTGATTCTGAATTCGCCGAGTAATCCCACGGGCGGCGTCGTGCCGCCGGATGAGTTCGAGCGCATCCTGGCGGTCTGCAAAAAGCACAACGTGTGGCTGATGGGCGACGAGTGCTATTCACATTTCACCTACGATCCGCACAAGCCGTATTCGATCGCCAGCGCAGCGGGCTCGAAAGAACACGTGATCATCATCGGCTCCGTTTCGAAGACTTTTGCCATGACCGGCTGGCGCATCGGCTACACGCTTGGCCCGGAGGCGCTGATCCAGGCACTCATCAAGCTGCAAAGCCAGTCGACGTCGAACGCAACTTCGATCGCACAATACGCCGCGCTCGAAGCGATGCGCGGAACGATGGAGACCGTGCCGGTAATGCTCGCGGAATACGCCAAGCGGCGGAAACGCATTGTTGAGGGGCTGCGCGCGATTCCGGGTGTGACTTGCGAATGGCCCGGCGGCGCATTCTATGCCTTCCCCGACATTTCGGCGCACCTTTCGAATGGCGCGGGCAGGCCGGCGCTGGCGAAAACGTGTACGGAAATCTCAAGAATGCTCCTGGAAAGAGTCCATGTGGCCGTTGTGCCCGGTGAAGCCTTCGGCGCGCCAGGCTATCTGCGGCTCTCCTACGCCACGTCGATTGAACGAATCGAGGAAGGACTGCGGCGCCTCGAACGTTTTTTTGCTCGCGCTGAAGCTGCGTCGTAAACCGTGAGGCCCGCGCCGACACGCATCGAGCCCATCTTTGTTCCGCGCATTTGGGGAGCGCGCTCGCTGGCGCCTCTTTTCCCCGAAAAATCAAATTCGCAAGAACCAATCGGTGAAGCTTGGCTCACTGGTGTTGACTGCCGGATCGGTTCAGGGCCCTTCGCAGGGAAAACGCTCGGTGAAGCGTGGGCCGAAATGCCCGCCGAGTGGCGCGGCACGCGTTTAGCCTCAGTCGAGAATTTCCCTCTCTTGGTCAAGTTCATTTTCCCCAACGATAAGCTGTCAATCCAAGTGCATCCGGACGACGCCTACGCTTCCGTTCACGAAAAGGCCGCCGGGGGCCGCGGCAAAACCGAGATGTGGCATGCGGTCTTCGCGGAAGCCGGAGCGCACGTGCTTATTGGGCTGGTACCAAAGGCAGACAAGGAGCGATTTCTGAGGGCCATCGAAACTCACTCTCTGGAAAGTATCTTCGTTCACTGGCGCGTGCAGCCGGGAGACAGCTTTTTCGTCCCTGCGGGAACGCCGCACACCATCGGGCCCGGAATGGTGCTTTGCGAGGTTCAGGAGTATTCGGACCTGACCTATCGTGTTTACGATTATGGGAGAGTCGATGCGCGCGGGAAGCCCCGAGAGCTGCACATTGAAAAGGCCCTTAGTGTAATTCAATTTGGCCAGCCCATTCGCGGCAAAGCATCACAGATCCGTTTGCGAGCGCATGGCTGCCACAAATCGCTGCTCACAGCATGCCGTTATTTCGCAACCGAACGCTGGAAAACCGTCGCACCTGTTGAAGTCCTTTCGAATCAAGAACATTTTGAGCTCCTCGTGATTCTGACCGGTAGTGGGAATTTCGCGTGGCGCGCTGATTTGGCTAAATATCAGCAAGGTGAATGCTGGTTGATCCCCGCCGGTTTGAAGAAATTTGTATTGAACCCCGAGGTACCTACCAAAATCCTGAGAACCTACGTACCGGATCTGCTCGCACTGCGGGCGAATCTGGAGCGTGATGGTCATTCTTGGCAGGAGATTGCAAAGACGGTCTTCGATTAAGCGGGACACGCAAGCGATGAAAGAGCTAACCACTCATGCCGTGATCCTCGCCGGCGGGCGCGGCACGCGCTTCTGGCCGCGCAGCCGCACGCGCACGCCGAAGCAGCTCCTGAACATTGTCGGCAAGGACACCATGCTGGAGCAAACCGTCGCGCGCCTTCGACCGCTGATTCCCGCGGAGCGCATTTGGACAGTCACGAATTCGGAGCAGGCTGCAGCAGTTCGAAAGCAAGTGTCGGCTGCGGCTCGCAGGCGCGTCTTGACCGAACCGGTCGGACGCAACACCGCGGCAGCAATCGCGCTGGCGGCAATTCATGTGCGGGATGCGGCGCTGGGCGACGCGCTGCTGGCGGTACTGCCCGCCGATCACTACATCGAGCAGGCAGAAAAGTATCGGAAGATCGTGACCGCCGCTCTCAATATGGCACGCGAACCTGGGAGGATGGTCGTGCTGGGCATCCCTCCAACGAGGCCCGAGACCGGCTTCGGTTATGTCGAGCGGACGGGTGAACCAATCACCGCCAAAGGCTTCCCGGTTTTTGCAGTGCGGCGTTTCACGGAGAAGCCAGAACTCAGGATCGCGCAAGAATATGTCGCTTCCGGCAACTATCACTGGAACGCCGGAATGTTTTTCTGGCGCGTTTCCACCTTTCTGGAGAATCTGAAAGCCTTATTGCCGAAAACCTATGCGGCACTCGAAGAGCTCACCGAATCGATTGGGACTCGCAGTTACGACCGCAAGCTCCACGCCATCTATCCGAAACTTGAAAATATTTCTGTGGATTCCGCCATCCTCGAGCCTGCGACCCGTGCGGAAGGATGGCCGCGTGTCTTTGTGATTCCTGCCGAAGTGGGCTGGAGCGATATCGGTTCGTGGGCTGCCGTCTACGAATTACTCGCAAAGAAAGCCGGTGAAAACGTGCTTGCCGCGGACGGTTACGCGCTCGACGCCGAGGGGAATTTCCTCTGGAGCCCGGCTAAATTCGTGGCCGCCATTGGCGTGCGCGATCTGGTCGTCGTCGAGACGCCCGATGCCCTGCTGATCTGCCCGCGTGATCGCGCTCAGGACGTCGGAAAAATCGTGAAATGGCTCGAAGAACAGCGCCGGAAAGACTTGCTATAGCCCAGGCCAATGCGGCTGTTTAGAGAACGTATCCCTTCGCGTATACTTCCTTCTTACGCTCATGACTTCGATCAAATTTGGAACCGACGGCTGGCGCGGCGTGATTGCCGAAGATTTTACGTTTGCGAACGCGCGCATCGTCGCCCATGCGATCGCGCGGTATGTTGTGCGCGGTGAAGATGCGCACAAGGGCGTGCTGGTCGGCTACGACCATCGCTACGCTTCGGATCGCATCGCAGCCGCAGTCGCCGAAGTGATCAGCGCAGGCGGAACGCCGGTTTGGTTGGCGGACAAGCCCTGCCCGACGCCCGCGATTTCCTATTTGGTGCGGCATCGGAAGGCCGCCGGCGGCATCGTCATTACGGCGAGCCACAATCCCTACCGCTGGAACGGCATCAAGTACAAGGCCAGCTACGGCAGCAGCGCGCTGCCTTCCATCGTTGCGCAGATTGAAAGAGAACTGGAAACCGTAGTAGACAAAGGCCTGCCGCCCCTGCCGCCGCGCAAGGATTTGATCCACTCCCTTGAGCCCCGCGCTCCATACCTCGACGCGCTCGAAAAACTGGTGGACTGGAAAAGACTGCGTGGCGCGAAACTCCGCTTCGTGTTCGACCCCATGCACGGCTCTGCGGCTGGTCTATTGCCCGAGCTTTTCAAACGCAACGGAATTACCTGCGACGAAATCCGCGGTACGCGCGATCCGCGTTTCGGGGGCGTGCATCCGGAACCGATCGAGCCGCACATCGAAGCGCTGCGCCAGGCCGTGTGGGCCGGCAAGTACCACGCCGGTTTCTGCGCCGACGGGGATGGCGACCGCATCGGCGCTGTCAACCGCGACGGCGTTTTCGTCAATCCCCATCAGATTTTTGCACTCCTCGTCTGGCACCTTGCCGGAACGCGCAGCCTCCTGGGAGACATCGCAAAAACCTTCTCGGTCACGAAACTCATTGACAGGCTGGCCGCGAAATTCGGGCGGAAACTTCACGAAGTGCCCATCGGTTTCAAATACATTTGCGAGCTGATGCTCGAGCAAAACATTCTGATCGGCGGGGAAGAAAGCGGCGGCATCGGCACCAGCCTCTACCTTCCCGAGCGTGACGCCACGGTTTCGGCGCTGCTCCTCGCCGAATTGATGGCTTGGCACGGCAAATCTCTTGGCGAATTGCTTGCTGCGCTTCACGCCGAATTCGGCGAATATCACTACGGCCGTATCGATCTCGACCTAAAGCCCGGCCAAAAAGAAAAAGCCCTTGCTCATTTTTCGGATGGCAAGCTGAGCCGCATCCTCGATTTTCCGGTGGTGCGCCGGGAAGATATGGACGGCATCAAGGTCTATCTCGGCGAAGCAGGCTGGGTGATGGTCCGCGCTTCGGGGACGGAAAACCTGCTGCGGGTATACTCCGAAACGACGAAGCCCGAGACAACGCGCCGCGTCCTCGAAACGGTTACGCAGATGGTTCACAATTTATAGGTGGCATCATGAAAACCGTCAATCTGAAAGAGAAATTCGGCCTCTTCCCCGACTACTGGAACCCGCGCATCATCGGTGAAGTGAATGACTGCCACGTCAAAGCCGTCAAGCTCAAAGGCGAATTCATCTGGCATCATCATGAGAACGAAGACGAGATGTTTCTCGTCGTGAAAGGCGCGCTGCGGATGAAGTTCCGCGGCCACGAAGCCATCGTGAATGAAGGTGAATTCGTCGTCGTGCCCCGTGGCGTCGAGCACTGTCCGGTCGCCGACGAGGAAGTCCACATCGTCTTGATCGAACCGAAATCCACCTTAAACACCGGGAACGTCACCAATGAAAGGACGGTCGCCCAGCTCGAGCGCATCTGAACCGGAAAACCTGCTCTCGCGGCGATTTGCAAATGGTCATGGAACACCGCTTTTACACACTCGATGTTTTCACCACTACGCGCTTCGAGGGCAACCCGCTCGCGGTGATCACCGATGGGGACGGACTCTCCGACGACGAGATGCTGGCCATCGCGCGCGAAATGAATCTTGCGGAGACCGTCTTCGTGCAGAAACCGACGGAAGAGGAAGCGCTCGCGCGGCTGCGCATCTTCACGACGAAGGAAGAGCTCAAGCTCGCTGGACATCCCGTGATTGGAACCTGGTTCTTGCTGGCGGAACTGGGCGTCGTTCCCGCTCAGGAGGGCGGCGTCCACATCCGGCAACAAACCGGAGCGGGCGTCCTGCCGGTGGAAATCCGCTTCAAAGACGGCCGTCCGCAGCGCGTCACCATGACGCAGAAAGAAGCAGTTTTCAGGCCCGCGAAAATCAGCAAGAAGAAACTTGCATCAGCCCTGGGAATTTCGGCAAAAGATTTCGACCCTGAGCTTGAGCCGGAGTTTGTCTCCACCGGGATCTTCAATATGATGGTGCCGCTGCGCAATCGCGCCGCGCTCGGCAAAATCGCCATGAACATGATGGAACTGGGGCGCCTCCAGGGTAAGAACGCGACCATGGCTTACTGCTTCGCGCTCGGCGGAAACGGCAAAGCCTTTTCCCGCGGTATGCTGCCGTGGGAATTGTATGAAGACGCCGCAACGGGCTCCGCCGCAGGTTCCCTCGGCGCGTACCTCGTGCGGCACGGAAAATTGGCGCCAGCTCACACATTGAGCATTCTTCAAGGCGCGGAAATGGGCCGTCCGAGCCATATCGAAGTCGAAGTCAGCCAAACTGAAAAAAAACTCGTCCCGCGCGTGAGCGGCGCCGCCGTGAAAGTGTTCGAAGGAACCATCCGCGTTTGAGCGAAATCATCGCTCACAAATGAAAAGGCCGCACGCTCTCCACGCGCGGCCCTTTTTATCAGCAAAGCGAAAGCTTACTTGTGTCCCCTGCGATCCTTCCGCAGGTCTTTGCGGTCCTTGTGCAGGTCTTTCTTGTCCTTGTTGATGTCTTTCTGGTCTTGGTTGCGATCCTTGCGGTCCTTGGCCAAGTCGGCCTTATCGTGGTTGATGTCCCGCTGATCGGCGTTGCGATCGGCGCGGTCTTTGTTCAAATCGCGGCGATCGTGATTGATATCGCGCTGGTCGGCGTTGCGGTCGGCGCGGTCCGCGCGAAGATCCTTGCGGTCAGCCTGAGCCTGGGCGCTGTTGGCACCGAACTGCTTGTCATCGCGCACAAGCTGCGCCTTGTCGCGGTTGATGTCGCGCTGATCCGCATTGCGGTCCGCGCGGTCCTTGTTCAAATCGCGGCGATCGTGATTGATGTCCCGCTGGTCCTTGTTCCGGTCGGCACGATCCTTGGCTAGGTCGCGCTTGTCCTTGTTGATGTCGCGTTGATCGGCGTTGCGGTCCGCGCGATCCTTGGCCAGATCTTTCTTGTCGCTTCGAATGTCTTTCTTGTCGTTCTGAATATCCTGCTGCTGCGGAGTCGGGGCCAGGTCCGGGCTCTGGGCATACGCGCCTCCGGCCAGCAGGCCGGCAAACGCAAGTCCAATCGCACTTCGTCGAATGAGTTTTTCCGCGTTCATCGTTTTCTCTCCTGAAGTTTGCTTTCCGTGACCTGTTCCGGATTTTGGATAAAACACAGCGAGGGGCAGAAAGTTTCTTGGAAAGAGGCCAGGCAGTTATTGACCGTTTGGCGGAATCGCAAACTCCATCTAACTACTTTTTCTGCAATGACTTATGGACTGTGTCGAGGACGCCATTCACAAACGCCCCAGCGTCCTCGGAGGAGAATTTCTTCGCCATCTCGACAGCTTCGTTCAGGACCACCTTCGGGGGCGTCTCTGAACCACTCATTTCGTGAATCGCCAATCGCAAGATGGCGCGATCGATAGCGGCAAGTCGTTCGAAGCGCCAGTTTTCACAATGTTTGACGATGATCTCGTCAAGCGCGGTCACCTCTTTCGCTGCGCCTTCAAAGAGCTTGTTGGCAAACGCGCGCGTCTTGTCCGCCGCCTTGGCGCTCTTCCAGAATTTCGCTTCCAGCTTGGTGAAATCCTGTTGGCTCATGTCCCATTGGAAAAGCATCTGCATGGCAAACTCCCGGGCTTTGGTCCGCAGCGACACGTTACTTGCGCCGCAGCTTTCCGGTGGAAGCCGGCTTGGAATTGGCGGCGCGAAGCTTGCGTGACAAATGAGCCATTTCAATGGCGGCGAGAATCCCTTGTTCCCGCCTTTGAGTCCGGCGCGATTGATGGCCTGCTCCAATGTGTCGCAGGTCAGCACGCAAAACGCGATTGGCAGGCCGCTGTCCATCTGCGCTAGCTGCAAGCCGCGTGAAGTTTCCGAGCAAACGTAATCGTAATGTGCCGTTTCGCCGCGCAGGATGCAGCCGATGGCAATCAGCGCATCGTACTTCTCGGTCGCGGCCAGTTTTTTCGCCGCCAGCGGCAATTCGAATGAGCCGGGAACATGCACCACGTCCACGTCTTTGCTGCTCGCACCGGCGCGGTCCAGCGCATCCACCGCCGCCGAAAGAAGCCGTTCGGTGATAAAGCTGTTGAATCGGCTGACCACAATCCCGAAGCGCAATCCCGCTGCGCTCAGTCCTCCTTCGATCTTGCCGGGCTGGAGTTTCTCCTCCATCGTTGATTTGCGCCGTTCCTTTTTCCGTTCCCTTACTTCCTTTAACTCATTTAACTTTTACCGCCCTTTGAACTGCGGTGCTCTCTTCTCCAGAAACGCCTTCGTGCCTTCGCGCATGTCTTCGGTCGCGCACGCCAGTCCAAAAAGCGTCGCCTCAAGAAAAAGCCCTTCTTCTTGCGGCATTTCTACGCCGCGTTCGATCGCTTCCATCGCGTACTTCACGGCCATCGGCCCGTTGGCCATGATTTTCTTGGCCATCGCTTCCGCCGCGGGAATCAGTTCCGCCGGTTCGTGGACGTGATTCACCAGGCCGATTCGCTGCGCCTCTTCGGCCGTAATCATTTCGCCGGTCAGGCACAGTTCCTGCGCCACGCCCTTCCCGCAAAGCCGTGCCAGCCGCTGCGTTCCACCGTAGCCCGGAAGGATGCCGAGTTTCACTTCCGGCTGTCCGAGTTTCGCTGTCTTGCTCGCGATTCGAATCGTGCAGGAAAGCGCCAGCTCGCAGCCCCCGCCGAGCGCGAACCCATTGATCGCGCAGATCGACGGCTTCCCCATGGTCTCCAGCAAATGAAAAACGCTCTGGCCATAAAGCGAAAATTCCTTGCCGTTCACCGGCGTCTGTTGCGCCAGTTCGCCGATATCGGCTCCGGCCACGAATGATTTTTCGCCCGCCCCGGTCAAGATCAGCACGCGCACGCTGGCGTCCTCGCGCGCGTCCAGCAATGCGTGATGCAGCTCCTCGACCGTCTTGCGGTTCAGCGCATTCAGCACCTTTGGCCGGTTGAAGGTAATGTACGCAATCCCCTCTTTCTTTTCATAGAGCAGATTGTCGTAAGCCATGTGTGTCCTTCGAACTTCTAATCCCCAACATCCAAATCTCTAGAATTTCATCGCTTTCGGTTTCTGTGGATCCGCGTAATCGTAAAACCCGCGCCCCGCTTTCCGTCCGTTCCAGCCAGCCAGCACCATGCGCTTCAGCAGCGGCGGCGCAGCAAAACGTCTTTCCTTGAACTCTTCAAACATGATCTGCGAAATGTAATACGTCGTATCCAGGCCCACGAAATCCAGCAGTGTCAGCGGCCCCATCGGGTGGCCGCAGCCCAGCTTCATCGAATTGTCGATGTCTTCGATGGATCCCACGCCTTCTTCCAGGGCGCGAATCGCATCCAGCAGATACGGCACCAGCAGGCGGTTGACGATGAAGCCCGTTCCGTCGTGCGCCCGCACCGGTGTCTTCCCCAGCTTCGCTCCGAACGCCAACATCTCTTCGTAAACCGCAGGATCCGTCGCGATCGTTCGCACTACTTCGACCAGCTTCATCACCGGAACGGGATTGAAGAAGTGCAGGCCCACGAATCGCTGCGGCCTCTTTGTGGCCGTCGCGATTTCCGTGATCGTCAGCGAAGACGTATTGCTCGCGAAAATTGTTGTTGGCGGGCAAATCGCATCTAGCGCCCCAAAGAGTTCACGCTTCGCCGGAAGCTGCTCGATGATCGCTTCGATGATCACGTCGCAATTCTTTAGGTCTTCGATGACCGTCGTGCCCTTCAGCCGACCCCGGATTTCTCCCTTCGCCGCTTCCGTAATCGCGCCTTTCTCCGCGAGCCGATTCAGGTTTTTGTCGATGCTCTTGAGGCCCTTGTCCAACAATTCCCCGCTGACTTCTCTCACCACGGTCGCAAATCCCGACGCTGCGCAAACCTGCGCGATCCCTGAGCCCATCAAGCCACACCCTACGACTCCCACTTTTTGAATCGCCATTTTTTCCTCTTGGAAATCCCGCCCGCTACGCCGGCAGGAGGAGCCATAAAAACTTTGCGAACCCCAGGTGCACGATAAATCGCGCCACTTCGCATGCGCCCAAAGTCTACCAGAGACGAACTTCCTTTACTTCCTATACCTCATTTACCTCATCTATTTCATTGCCTCGACAATCATCGCAATTCCCTGCCCGCCGCCGATGCAGGCCGTCGCCAGCCCATATCGCAATTCATTCCTCCGCAACTCATTGAGAATCGTGATAACGAGTCGCGTTCCCGAAGCCCCCAGCGGATGCCCGAGCGCAATCGCCCCGCCGTTCACATTCGTTTTGTCGCGCTTCAGCCCCAGCACTTTTTCGACCGCGAGATATTGTGCCGCGAACGCCTCGTTTACTTCGATCCGGTCCATCTGTTCCAATTTCAAGTCTGCGAGCTTCAACGCTTTCTGCGACGAGGGCACCGGCCCGATCCCCATGATGCTGGGATCAACTCCCGCGACGGCCCATGACACGATGCGCCCAACAGGTTTCAATCCTCGCTCTTTCGCCGTTTTTTCTCGCGTTACCACCACCGCCGCTCCGCCATCGACGATTCCGCTGGCGTTTCCCGCGGTCACAATTCCATCCTTCTTGAACGACGGCGGCAGCTTTTCCAGAATTTCCATCGTCGTGTCCGGTCGCCGATGATCGTCTTCGCTCACCACGATTGATTTCTTTCCCTGCTTCACTTCCACTGGCACAAGCTCTT
>QHYF01000270.1 GCA_003224075.1 Acidobacteriota bacterium | reverse complement strand
ATATCATCACCGCGCGCGCGGAACCCAACTGCACCGGGGGAAATGATCAACCCTGTAACGACGGGGCCTTTAGTAACAACTTGAGCGCGGCGGTTACTTACACGAACGGCCCGCTCTATGCCATTGCTGCGTACGAGCATCATGCCAAGGTCAATCGTACGGGCGATGAAGGGGGCTCCTCGGTCTTCGGCGTCCCGCCGCCTGGATCGGTGGGTATCGCCGATGAAAGCGCTTTTGAAGCGGGTGTTCAGTACGAGTTAAAGCCGACCCGCACTACGGCGAGTTTCCTCTATGAAAACCTGAAGCGCTACGCTCCCGCCGCCCCTGCCTTCAATGAACGCACCCGGCCCCTCGGCACCTGGTTGGCCGTCGTTCAAAAGATAACGCCGGCCGATGATCTCAATTTCGGGTGGGCGCACGCGGGCAAGACGCCCGGCGACCCGGGCGGGCAGATCAATCAACCCGGCTGCTGCGTCAATCTTGCGGGACCCATCGACAACAAGTCCAACCTGATCGACATAGGTTACAAGCATCATTTCTTAGAGAAAAGGATGACGACTTACTTCGTGTATGCGAAACAGATGAATCATCAGGGTGCCCATTACGACCTGGGTGCAAATGGACACGGGGCCGTTGTCGACCGCCAGGACGCTGACGGAAAGTCCTTCACCGGCTTGACACACCAGGGGGTTTCAGTCGGACTGACCTACGATTTTTGACAGACTGATTCGGAGATGCTTCGCCCTGGTGGACGCACAGATACATCACGGAGCTGTAACCTTTTGCTGCATTGGTAGTCTAGAAAGGGAACCAGAGTGCCGGTTAGATCCCCCGGCGCTTTTTTCTTGCTCGCGAACCACCTTTCCGAACTAATTGGAGAGGCCCGTGCCCTCGGCGACGAAACCGTCGCGAACTGGATTGCGGTCTGAGTCGTTTGCTGGTCGAACGTTCAGGGTTGAGGTTTCGGCGGAATTCGGACTCTATATTACTGCGGGGCGCTGTAACTTGTCGATTGGCGAGCTTAATGTGGTTTCAGTTTCAAATCTCAAACTGGAGGAAAACCTGATATCGCAGATCCCGGTTGGTTTTGTGGGACTTGGCCTGCCCACTTCCAAACGTGTAACTGATTTAGAATCAACAGTTGCAAAAGTGTATCGAAACAAACGACTTTAACCCTCTTTAGAATCAACACTTAACCAATACGCACGCCCACCAAATCCACTTCTTGTGGACGCACATCCTCAGGAGCCAGAATTTTTTCAAAGCTAACCCTCTCGACCGGCTCAACGTGAAAGAAAGGAGTTTTAGATATGACACCGACGGGGCGAAAGATCGCTCTTTGGCCGGCCCTAGTTCTGCTGGTGATTTGGTTCAGCCTTCCGGCGGACTGCCAGAACGCTATCGCGCTGGTAGGCAGTGGGTCGAGTCTTCCAACCCCGCTGTACTCCCACTGGACCGAAGAATTTAACAAGCTCAGCCCCAAAGTGCAGGTCCACTATCTGAGCACTGGAACAATGAAGGGCATCGATGACATCTCCCATGGCGTCGGAGATTTCGCTGCTGGCGAAGTGCCCATGAGCGACGAACAGTTGAATGCAGCGAAGAGCCCCATTTTGCAAATCCCCACCGTGCTGGTCGCCATCGTCCCCATTTATCACCTTCCCGGCGTACAAAGCGGCCTTCGTTTTTCGGATTCCGTCCTAGAAGATATCTTCCCTGGAAACATCAAAACTTGGGACGACCCCAGGATTTCGGAAAGCAACCGCAGCCACGCCTTGCCCCACCTGAATATTACTGTCATTCACCGCACGGAAGGAAAGGGCTCCAACTACATATTCACCGATTTTCTCTCCAAAGTAAGCTCCAAGTGGCGCAGTGAGATTGGGAAGACCCCGTCTCCGCCCTGGCCCGTAGGTACCGCCGCCAATCGCGGCGAGGACATGATGGAAAAGGTGAAGAGCACCCCGGGCACGATTGGCTACATTGAACTCGGCTTCACGGAAAACGACAAGACCGTCAGTGTCGGCATGGTCCAGAATTCCGCCGGGAACTTCGTCAGCGCTACAGAAGCCAGCATTGCCGCTGCCTACCACTCTCTCGAGAAGTTCATGCCGGCCGATTTCCGGGCTTCGCTCACGAACGCTCCCGGCAAAGACGCTTATCCAGTCACCAGCTTCACCTGGCTTTATGTGCCGGAAAGATCCGCCGATCCCGAACGCTCTAAGGCGCTCGTCAATTACCTCGGGTGGGTGCTCACCACGGGTCAGCAGAGCGCGGAAAAGCACGGCTACACGCCATTGCCAGCATCCCTCGTTCCTAAAGCTCTGGCGAAAGCCCGGGCGTTGTACTAGAAGACTTTTCCTCGGATTCCTTACAAGCCAGGTTCTCAGGGGTTTCGCAGCGCTCCTCCGTGCTTACGTGGCATGTCCCGGAGTTCTACCCAGCAGGCTGCTTGATCAATCGCGAGTTCTCCACTCTGGCGGACTCGGTATAGCCCTGCTCTCCTCATTTTCCTCGCTATCTGCCGATTTGTTCGTGCCCCGATATCAATCCGGTCCCGGCTCGCGCCGTTTGTGCTTGAAATGACGTGCGGTGCCGTAGCACGATTGGCTTTGCAAACGAACCGGGTCCTGGATCTACAAAGTGCGTTAGCATCTTGCCGATTCAGGAGTTAATCCCATGCATGCGTTGGCAATCATGTTTCTCATTGCCGCCTTGGCCACGGTTAGCCTGACCTTCCTCATTGTCAACAGAATGGCCAATCGACTCAGGCAGATCGCTCCTACCGAGCGAAGAATTTCTTCCAATTTTCTGGAACTACCCTGGATCATCCGCGAGCACGAACGCTTATTCCCCCACAGTGAGCCGATGTTGGCCTTTTGGCTCTCACTCGAGTTCCTCCTTATTTGGTTAACCTGCATGCTGTTCAGCCTAGCTATGAATTTTTGACGGCCCGATATTGTTAGGCCGAACACAGACGTGGGACTTCGCCAGCCTGATATTTTCGCGGTCCACCGAAATGGAAGGAGAGAAAAGATCGTGACGTTCGGTCGGCGCCTTGTTAGTGGCATGGGGGAAGCCCATGATCAGCGACACATACCTACGAGAATCGGATTTACGGCCATCGATTCCTCTCCGGCTTACGTGGTCACCGAAGCCTTGAAACTCCTCTTCAAGAGAGACGAGGAATTCAAGTCCTGGCTAGGCCAACACACCAACAACCACAACCTTAACCAAATCGAAGGAGGCTCTCTCACAGAGATCGCCAAGAAGGCATGAAAGTCCGCAATGTCCAATTCGGGGAGCGCAAGAACCCAGACTCATCCAGAGTGCATGGCTTGCGCCTTGCAGTCGTTCGCTGCCGGTTGAATCAGTCAGGAAGTCAGAAAGCGCGAATGTGGCAGAACTAGCACAGCCACCGACACCCTACGACGCAGGAAGGTCAGAGCTAGCGCTTAGCGGCCTTCAGCACGGAGCCACAGCGGGAACAAACGCAGGAAGGGGCCGACTCCTTACGGTGGAAGAAGTGGCCAGCCTGCTGCACGTCCCTGTTTCGTGGGTGTACGGACGAACACGCAAACGATCTTTGGAGCGATTGCCGGGCTACCGACTCGGGAAATACTGGCGCTTCCGTGAGGACGAAATATTAGCGTGGGTCGAGTCTCAAGGTGCAGGCTCCCATGCTTGACCTGCGCCGTACACTCGTATGTGACATAGGAAAAGGCAGACGAACCAACCACTCGAAAGAGAGGAAGAGAATGGTTCGCTGCCATTATCAAGATGGCTGTCTATTTATTCGAGGCAAGAAGGGAAGATGTGGGTCGCACGCTGGAGGGAGAACGTGATCCAACCCGACGGTGTGGTGCAAAGGGTACTGCGTTCCGCAGTACTCGGTCCGGTCAGCGAATTTGCTAGCCGATGCGAGGCCCGCGTTCTTTTGCAGAGTCACCTTGCCTCACTCAACTCCGGGCAACGCCGGGCCGAGGGCACAATGCTGTTCGCGGTTTTTGTGACCGAACATTTTGAACCCGCCGTATTGCCAACACTCAAATATGCTACGCAGGA
>QHYF01000001.1:20719-23562 GCA_003224075.1 Acidobacteriota bacterium | reverse complement strand
CGACTCGAAAGGGCACGCGGTTCGTGCGGATAGGGAGCGAGTTCCTGTCGAGGTCAACGAATACGATCTTGCCGGGCTCGACTTGACCTCTAAAAGGCGGCGCCAGCGGGCTGCCATCTGCAGCAAAGTAGTTGACGATGATCCCGCAGGCGGCGCCCGCCGGAAATATGGTCGGATCACCGATCTGTGCGATGTTGACCCGCGCCGTCTGCCCGAAGGCGAAGGCCACTGGGCTGAACACCCTATCGGGGTCAGGTGGCTCTATCGCCCGCGTTTGCTGAGGCAAGGGCACGGCCAAGAAGGCCAAAAGCGCCCCCGCCATCACCACCAACACTTTTGTTCGCTTTCCAATCATGCTGTTCATGGTTTTCTCTCCTCGTGATGTCTGTGTGCTCCATGGCCTGGATCGTCGTTCTGCCCAAGGTGCGCAGTCCGAACCGTCGGTAGGCCGCAGCCTTGCGCAACTCCATTGGCAACTTCAATGCATAGGAGGTCAAAAGATTCTCAATCCGTAACCCGCTTGTTCGGTTGCACCTGGGGGAGAAAGTCCATGCGTCTTCACTGTTTGCTCTGCGGCAATCCAGTGGTAAACTCGGCGCAAAACTCGGGCTCCACAATGAACGACCTTCGGCCCCATGCCTACCGTGTCCTGCGTTTCGGTTATTACGAAGTAGACTTGCGCACGGCTGAGCTGCATCGAGCTGGCATGCGCGTCCGGCTTCACGGCCAGCCATTCCAGGTGCTGGCCATGTTGCTGGAGCGGCGGGGCGACGTGGTGACGCGCGAGGAATTGAAGCAACGGCTGTGGCCTGAGGACACGTTTGTAGACTTTGACCATAGCCTGAACACAGCCATCAACAAGCTGCGCGAGGCGCTTGGTGATTCGGCTGATAACCCGCGATTCGTGGAGACGCTGCCGCGCCGCGGGTACCGCTTCATCGCCCCTGTTAGCGCGACAGGCGTTGCGAACGCGCCAGGGGCTATATCAGCGGTTTCGCGCAGCGAAGCCGAGCATGGAGTGCGGCCGTTCCCGCAAGCTGGGGTGCCACCTACTGATACCGGGCCACACTTGCGAAGCCTAGCCTCCGAACGCTTGCAAGAAGCACCCACCTACCGCGGCCCTCTTGCGCCGCGCCCCGTTCCAGTCGAGCCGCGAAGCGTCACCGTGCCAGAACTGGTGAGGTTTGCCCACGGGAAGAGTGTGAGGCCCATGGTGCTGGGTGTGTGTGTGGCCGTAACTTTGGCGGCTTTGGGTTGGTTCTTCCGGCCCACGGCAGCTCCCCGAGTTCTGCGCACCATGCAGCTTACTGATTTCGGCTTGGCTTGGTCCCATTCGAAGATCGTCACGGACGGTACACGACTGTATTTCGTAAGGCGGGAAGGGGCCCATCTTGACATCGTTCAGACGGCTTTGACGGGAGGTGAACCACTTCCTATCCCCAGCCCCTTCCCGGTCGCCACCCTGTATGATATCTCTCCGGACCGCACCACTCTTTTGGTGGGCGGCGGGGAACGAGGATGGATCCATCAGCACCCCGTCTGGTTTCTGCCACTGGCAGGAGGAACACCCCGCCGCTTGGGCGACGTGGCTGCCCTCGATGCTGCGTGGTCCGCAGATGGTCGCGAGATTTTCTTCGCCACCGCGTCCGCGCTGTATGCGGTGGGCAAGGACGGTGCCACGCCTCGCCAGCTTGTGGGCCTACCCGGACAGATCTTGCACCTTTCGCGCTCTCCCGATGGGCGGCTCCTGCGCTTCTCGCTCAGGAATACTCAGACAGGCTCATTTTCGCTGTGGCAGGTCTCAACTGACGGCTCGAATCTGCACGAGCTACTCAAGGGCTGGCACTCTGACACGGGATGGCTGGAGGGCGAATTCGGCGGCGCTTGGACACCGGACGGAAAGTATTATTTGTTCATTTCCACTCGCGACGGTGAGAACACACTCTGGGCGATTCCTGAGCGAGTCGGCTTCCTGACGTGGCGCCGTCCGAAACCTGCTCCTCTGTACGAGGGCCCCCTGTTCTTCGCCGTCCCTACGGTGGACCAGCGAAACAGGACTATCTTTGTTGTTGGAGACGAACCTGAGAGCCGCGAACTCATGCGTTTTGATGCAACTCTAAGGAGATTTGAGCCCTATTTCCGTGGCATGCCTGCGCGTTGGGTGAGATTTTCCAGTGACGGTCAGTGGGTTGCGTATGTTCATGCTTCCGACCTCACGCTGTGGAGGAGCAGGGCGGACGGCAGCGATCCGTTGCAGCTTACAGTTCCTCCTCTACGCGCGTTCACACCCGACTGGTCACCAGATGGTAAGATGCTGGCATTCGCCGCAAGCGAGCCGGGCAAAGTAAGCAAGATATGCACGATTTCGAGAGATGGTGGATTAGCTCAACCGGTGCTGCCTGCCGATGAGGAGGAGTGGGATCCGAACTGGCTCGCGGACGGGAAAACCCTCATTTTCGGACGTATGTCGCCCTCTTATGAGTTCGGCTCGATGGGCATCTATAAGCTCAATTTGGAAACGAAGCAGAATTCCCTCTTGGCAGGCTCGGCTGAGTTTACAAAGCCGGCGGTTTCTCCGAACCGGCGTTACGTGGGCGGGCTCACCGCGGGCGGCAGGGAGCTTATGCTCTTCGATTCGAAATCCGGGCAGTGGACTAAGTTGGTTAGTGGCGTGGGCTTTCTCAACCTCTCTTGGTCCCGCGACAGCCGACAGATTTATTTTCAAGATGTACAACGCGGACGCGAGCAACCCATCCTGCGCGTCCTAATTAGTGACCTGAAAGTGGAGCACATTGCGAGCCGGGACCAACTTCTTCGCACTGATGTTCGCGTATTCTCTTTAA
>QHYF01000001.1:16541-20693 GCA_003224075.1 Acidobacteriota bacterium | reverse complement strand
TCCGCAGCAGGGCCGACGCTTACGCACTGTATACGCAGCTACCCTGACCATAAGTTGTCTCTGGGACAGGTTGGGCCCCCACCATGACCCGGCGCCTTCCCGTGATCCCGCACACATCAACGGGGCGGCCTCTGCGAAGTCAAGCGTGTCGGGAAGGGGAGCGACATAGGAAACGGAGGCAAGCATGAATTCTTGATATCCGCCATCCTTGGTTACGCCGGTGAACTCCCATCCCTGCGCGCACAGTATTTCGTCGCCGCCAAGGCATCTCTTACACTGACCGCAGGCCGAGTACAGAGCTGAGACGCCCACCCGCATACCTGGTTTCAGCCATTGCACACCTTCGCCCACTTCTGCAATCTCGCCGGCCACCTCGTGGCCCGGCACAACCGGGAAGCGTGCGAACGGAAAGCCGCCCTGCTGGAGCAGCAGATCGCCATGGCAAACGTCACAAGCTCGAACGCGAATCAGCAATTCAGCCGGCCCGGGTGTGGGGCGTTTACGATCCTCAAGACCGACTTTGCTGTTCGGTGCTCTGAGAATCGCTGCCTTCATGATTACCTCCAGAGTCTCCGGCGTGGAAACGAGGAGTCTGTTTATCAGGGGAATGCCCGCGTTGGCGGGGAATCTTAGGTCTTTGGTGCAATCGGGTCAATAGCCGTGAGTAATTCCGCAGATTTGTGCCGCAAGGTGCTCGTAGAGCTCGCGCAAAATTCCGTTTCGGGCTAGTAGGCGAACAGTGTGTGAGGGGTCAGGATTTGGCGGCGAGGCCGGTGGATTCGCGAACGACCAGTTCGGGATCGATGACGATTTCGCGGCCGATGCCATGCTGGTCTTTGTCATCGCCGATGATGTTTTCGAATATAATGTGGCCGATGTGCTCGCGGGGAATATTGACGGTAGTCAGCGGTGGGGAGCAGTATTCCGCCAGCTTGATATTGTCGAAACCGGTGATGGAAACGTCGCGCGGGATCTGAAGGCCCTCTTCACGCAGCTCGCGCATGGCACCCACGGCCATAAAATCGTTGACGCACAGGATGGCAGTCGGATGGAAGGCGGATTCGATTAACTCGCGCGCCGCCTGGCGGCCTCCCTCGAGGCCGTCGGTGGCCGCGAAGATTTTGGCTTCCGCGCTGGGCGAGCACCGACCGACCGATTCGAGAAAGGATTTGCGCCGCTCGCTGATGGGCCCGAGAGTCGAGTGGTGTCCGATGAAGGCCATGCGCCGGTGGCCCAAAGAACTCAGATAACTGACGGTTTTCTTGATCCCCTTGCGGTAATCCACACGGATGTTGGTGATGTTTTTTTGCGGCGTTCCCACGTCGTAAAAAGCGGCCGGGATGCGGCTGCCGGCGACCGTCTGAATCAAGTGTTCGTCCATTTCAGAGACGATGACAGCGAGCCCGGCCACACGCAGGCCGAGCATGAGCTGCACGCTGGCAACAAGCTGCTGCGACTGATAATCGGTGTTGGCTACGACGACTTCGTGACCGTGGGCGCGAGCATCGGCCTCCAAAGTGCGGTAGATGTCCAAGAAGAAGGGATTCTCCATGTTTGAAACGATGATGCCCAGAATGCGGCTCTTGCCGCGAGCGAGCGAACGGGCATGGAGATTGGGATGATAATTGAGTTCTTCGGCCGCCTTCATCACGCGGGCCCGAGTGGAGCTTTTGACCACGTCGAGCTCGTTCAAAACACGAGAAACGGTGGAGGTGGAAACGCGAGCCTTTTGGGCGACAGCGTCGAGATTCATGACCAGCGTTTGTCTTTTCCGCATCGAAGGCGTCCCGGCAGTTTGGCGGGACCATTCTACCCAATTTTGCGCGGAAGGCACGTCATGTCCTTTGCGGGATCACGCCGACAGAAGTGATTCGCGAAGCGGCATTCCAGTTAGTGACCGAGGCGCCTTTTGAGATAAACTGCCTCAAAGAGCCACGCAGCGGAGAGAAAAAGGGAGGGAAAGGGGTACAGAGGACGCTTGACAGAGATGCGAAAGGAGCAGTAGTGTGCGGCATGCAAGCGTTTGCAGAAAATGCCCGAAGGGGAACCATGACGCAACCTGAGAACACACCGATGGTGCTCGGCGTCATTGTGGGAAACCGCGGATTCTTCCCGGACCATCTCGCACGTTCCGGCCGTCGAGACATGATCTCGGCGCTCACGGCGAGGGGGATCAAGCCGATCATCCTGGATGAAAGCGAATCCAAGTTCGGCGCGGTGGAAACGCGCCAGGAAGCCGCGCGCTGCGCTGAGCTGTTCAAGAAACACCGGGAACAGATCGATGGAATCGTGGTGACGTTGCCGAATTTCGGCGATGAGCGGGCCATCGCGGAAACGCTCCGGATGGCGAATCTGGGTGTTCCGGTGCTCATGCAAGCGACGCCAGATACGCCCTCGAAGATGACGATTCGAGACCGGCGCGACAGTTTTTGCGGCAAGATGTCGGCCTGCAACAACCTCGCGCAGTACGGAATTCCTTATTCGCTGACATCACTACACACGGAAGCCCCGGATTCTGAAATCTTTCGCAAGGATCTGGACTGGTTCCTTGCCGTGTGCCGAGTGGCGAAAGGACTCAGGAAATTGCGGATCGGCGCGGTGGGCGCCCGCCCGGCGGCCTTCAACACGGTGCGCTACAGCGAAAAGATTCTCGAGTCCGCGGGAATTTCGGTAGAGACGCTGGACCTTTCGGAGGTGCTGGGGAGGATTGGGCGGCTCAAGGACGACGACAAGAAAGTGACAGAGAGGCTTGGCGCGATCCGGCAGTACGTGCAGACGAACAGTATTCCGGAAGCGGCGCTTGTGAAAATGGCCAAGCTGGGCGCGGTGATTGATTGCTGGATGCGCGAGACGGAGGTAACCATCAGCGCCATCCAGTGCTGGACCTCGCTCGAAGAGTTTTTCGGCGTTGTGCCATGCACGGTGATGAGCATGATGAGCGATCAGGGCCTTTCGAGCGCGTGCGAGGTGGACGTGGCCGGCGTCATTGGAATGCACGCCTTGCAGCTCGCTTCACGAACGCCGAGCGCCTTGCTCGACTGGAACAACAATTACGCTGACGATCCCGACAAAGCGGTGTGCTTCCATTGCAGCAACCTGCCGAAACATTTTTTCCGGGATGTCCGCATGGACTTCCAGGAAATCATCGCCGGCACCGTGGGTAAGGAGAACACGTTTGGAACGTGCGTGGGCCGGGTGAAGAGCGGGCCGATGAGCTTCGCGCGTTTTTCGACGAGCGACCGCGAAGGAAAAATTTCCGGCTATGTCGGCGAAGGTGAGTTTACGGACGATCCCCTGGAAACGTTTGGCGGCGCGGGCGTCGTGCGGATTCCTGAGCTGCAAAAGTTGTTGCGCCTCATTTGTGAGCGGGGGTTCGAACACCACGTCGCCGCGAACTTCTCCACCGTGTCCTCGGCGGTACACGAAGCCACTACACGGTACCTCAATTGGGACGTCTACTGGCACAAACAATAATTTCCGAGCATATTCCGGGGTGAATTCTATCAGGGAGATACAGCTTCGGCTGAGAGCCGCCGAACCTTAACGGGCTTGGCTTGCCTCGAGAATCGTTGGACAAGAAGATTGGGTTCTCAGACTCAAAATCGCAGGCCAAGGCGAATCTGAAAAATCTTGCGCGTGCCCCGGAGTGGATCGAGGTCCGGCTAACCAATGGGCCAAGTTTTGGTGGAAGTTTTGCGAGCGGCCTTCTAAAGTACGTGCCGCCGCTTGCGCGCGCTCAGCAGACACGACGGCGAATATCCCTGGGCATCTCGAGGAGGCTGCTGGGAAACGCGTTGCGGGATTTCGAGAGTGAACGGGAAGGGGAGTGGAGGGATGCGAGTGACTTCTCCTTGGAGCAAGGTCGCGTTCTTGATTTGGAGCTTGGCAAACTGCGGTGCATTGAGCCACGCACAACGGCCCGTGCCGCAGCGCGATGAGGAAACATTTCGGTTTCGATTCGTCGGACCTCGCGCTGGAAACCGCGTCGCCTCGATTGCCGGAGTTCCGGGAGATCCGAGCATTTATTACGCGGGCGCCGCTTCCGGGGGCGTCTGGAAAACCACGGATGGCGGGAATCGCTGGGAACCTATGTTCGACAAAGAGCCCGCCGCCGCGATCGGAGCGATTGCCGTGGCTCCCTCAGATCCGAGC
>QHYF01000001.1:0-16391 GCA_003224075.1 Acidobacteriota bacterium | reverse complement strand
TCACGTCGCTGTCACGAATCGCCCAGGCCTCTCCCTCAGATCCGAGCATCATCTGGGTGGGAACGGGAGAGGCCTGGGCGATTCGTGACAGCGACGTGATGGGGAACGGTGTGTATCTCTCCACGGATTCCGGGAAGACTTGGAATCACGTCGGCCTTGATGAGACCGGACGGATCGGCAAAATTCTGGTTGATCCAAAGAATCCGGACGCCGTTTTGGTCTGTGCGCTCGGGCGTGCCACGGGACCGCAACAAGAACGAGGCGTCTACCGCACGACGGACCGGGGACAGCATTGGGAACGCATACTCTTTGCGGACGAAAACACGGGTTGCTCCGGTCTGGCCATGGACCCGCACAATTCGCGCATTCTGCTTGCGGGCATGTGGCAATTGGAGATGCACACCTGGGGAGAATTTAGCGGTGGACCAGGGAGCGCCGTCTACATGTCAAAAGACGGCGGGACCAAATGGACCAAGCTCGAGGGCCACGGATTGCCGAAAGCTCCCATAGAAATTGACGTTGCGATTGCGCCTACAAATTCTGAGCGTCTTTTCGCATTGATCCAGACCAAGGACCAAGGGTCGCTGTGGAGGTCCGACGACGGGGGTGAACACTGGCAAGCAGTGAATTTCCAGCGGCAATTGATCGGGCGCGCCGGGTACTACATTCGCATCGCCGTCTCCACCGGAAATGACAACGAAGTCTACGTGGCCAACAGCAGCTTCCTCGAATCGCTGGACGGTGGCGAAACGTTCCGGGAAGTGCCGTGGGGTGGCGACAATCACGATATCTGGATTGATCCGTTCAATCCCGATCGTTTTGTCATCACCGACGACGGCGGTTTAAATATCACTACTGTGCACGGCCGCGGATTCCACCGTGTGCAACTCCCCATCGGACAGATGTATCACGTCGCCGTAGATAACCAAGTCCCTTACTACGTGTATAGCACCATGCAAGACGGACCAAACATGCGCGGCCCGAGCATACTCGCCCCTCTCGAATATGGCCGCGTCGTTGACACCGGGTGGGATCGGCGAATGGGCGGTTGCGAATCGGGATTTACCCTTCCAGATCCAACGGATCCGAACATTGTCTGGGCCAGTTGCTACGGCAACGAAGTGACTCGCTGGGATGCCAGAACCAAACGAGCACGCTCGGTGAGTCCCTGGATTCACACGCTTGATTCGCCTCCGAACGAGCTGAAGTATCGCTGTCATTGGACTCCTCCACTGGCAATCGATCCGTTTGATCACAACACCGTGTACTACGGCTGCCAGGTCATTTTCAAAACGACCAACGGCGGACAGAGCTGGACGGTGATCAGCCCTGATCTTTCGACACAAGATCCCAGCCGCATCGTTTCGTCCGGAGGGCTGGTCGGCGACAACATCGGACAGTTTTATGGCGAGGTGGTATTTGCGATTGCGCTTTCTGAAGTTCAGCAGGGTCTCATTTGGGCGGGCACGAACGACGGGCTGGTTTGGTTCACCAGGGACGGAGGAGCGAATTGGACCAACGTCACGAAAAACATCAAAGATTTGCCGCCATGGGGCATGGTTACGCGCATCGAGCCCTCGCATTTTGATGCGGGCACGGCCTACGTCAGTGTTGACTTTCATCTGATGGACAATCGCGATCCTTATATTTTCAAAACGGCCGATTTTGGAAAGAGCTGGAGGAAAATTTCCGACGGTTTGCCAAAGCATCCGTTAGCCTATGTGCGCACGATCACGGAAGATCCCAATCAAAAGGGCTTACTTTTCGCTGGCACTGGGAATGGCGTCTATTATTCGCTTGACGATGGCAACCACTGGGCTGTGCTGACCGCAGGTTTGCCCCACGCGCCGGTCTCGTGGGCAGTCGCGCAAAGGCAATTTCACGACCTGGTCATCTCCACTTACGGACGCGGGCTGTACATCCTGGACGACATCACTCCGCTTGAGCAAATGGCGCAGAAAGCATCCGATGCTCCGGTCAGACTTTTCGAGCCGCGACAAACTTTCCGGATTTTTCCAAACGGCGGCGCATGGATCAATTATTCGCTAAAAACTGCGCCGAGGAATCCACCGAAAATCGAAATCTTGGATTCGAACGGAGCTGTCATTCGAAAGATCGACGGCCTCGCGCGCGCCGGAATGAATCGCGTCGAGTGGGATTTTCGATACGAGCCGCCGCGGCTGGTTGCGTTGCGCACGACTCCCCCGCGGGAGCGATTCGCGGCCCATTCTGCACTGGGGAATCAAGGAGGCGGAAGTCGGACCAATGGCGCTCCCGGGGAAATACACTGTTCGCCTTACCGTGGATGGACAGAGCTTTACCCAGCCGCTCACCATCGTGAAGAACCCAAATTCGAACGCAAGTGACGAAGATTTGACGGCATCGTTCAAGACGCAACTGCAAATCCGCGATGACATCAGCAAGACTGCCGATGCCGTGAACAAAATGGAATGGATGCGAAAGCAACTCGATGTCATTGCGCACATGCTCGGGGGCCGAAGGGAACCCGCTACGGCCAGCGATCAGAAAAAAGACCAGGACAAAGAACAAAAGAAAGATCAAGGCAAGAGTCAAGGCGAGGACCAAGAGAAACCGAACGCGAACGCGGAGTTGTTGAAGTCCGTCGAAGCGATGGATCAGAAGATGCAAGAGGTGGAATACAAATTCATCTCGCGAGCCGAAGCCTTGAGCGATGACAAGTATTATTCAGTGGCGGAAAAGATCTACCTCAACTTGATTTGGCTCAACGGAGAGGTTGGAACAGGTGCCGGGGACGTGGCCGGGGGCGTCGATCATCGTCCGACGGATACGGCGGTCGCCATCCTGCAAATGATCGAGAAAGACCTCGCCGTCGCGCAAAGTGACTATCAGAACCTTCTCGACAAGGAGATTCCTGCGTTCAACCGGGCGCTGCTGGAAAAAGGAATCACACCGGTCGCGGCCGTGGCTGCTCCCGAAAACCGGGAGGAAGATGGGGAATAGGCATTGCCAAGGCGCCGCAAATCTGATTTCAAAATCCCAATCAGATGTATCAATTCATTGCGTTTGCCATTCTTTCGAAAACCACCCAGAATCGCGTCAGTGAAGGCCGTTAAGCCGGGCGCAGAGTTGTTCGAAAATTCGTGCAGTAAGGACAATCTCTCTTCTCCAGCCGCACCGGAGCAATCTTCGTAGCCAGCCCAGGCTGGAGTCGCAGTTGTGTTTATGCAAATTGCTTTGCACAGGCCGCCGCGAAGAACGATGCCATGCGCTGCTCTCAATGATACGTCTGCGCGCGTACAGCTTTTTTCTGCAGCGATTGATCTCTCCAAGTCTTCTTTTTCCCTTGAAACACCCGGTGGAGGCATTCAATGGATTATGTGAACCCGACGGAGCTGGTTCAAGAAGCTCTGCGAGTAGCGAAGAAAAAAGCCGCTCTGTCGACGCAGGATCTCCTGCTGCGAGGTTTCCTTGCCGGCGCGTTTCTCGCTTATGCCACGTCCCTGGTCATGATCGTCTTGTCGCAGGGGTTGCCGCCGATCGTAGGGGCTGTGCTCTTTCCAGTGGGATTCGTAATGCTGGTGTTGCTGGGACTGGAATTGGCAACGGGCAACTTCGCGCTGTTGCCGGCAGCCCTCGCCGCTGGGGAAGTGCCGTTCGGCAAACTGCTCCGGAATTGGGGCTGGGTTTATCTCGGCAATGTGATCGGAAGCGTCTTTTATGCGGTCCTGTTCTATCTCGCGGTGACCAATTGCGGCACCTCCGGAAGTGGCGCGCTCGGTGACCTGCTGAAGCAGGCGGCGCAGAAGAAGACGCTGGGGTACATGGCGCTGGGCACGAGCGGATTCGCGACGGCATTTGTCAAAGGGATGCTGTGCAATTGGATGGTGACGATCGGAACGGTGCTGGCAATGGTATCGCGTTCGACGGTGGGGAAGATTGTGGCGATGTGGCTGCCGATCATGACGTTCTTCGCGCATGGATACGAGCATTCGATTGTGAATATGTTCGTGATCCCGGCGGGTATGTTTTTCGGCGCGCCCGTGTCTATGAGGCAGTGGTGGTTCTGGAACCAGCTTCCCGTCACGCTGGGAAATATCGTGTCGGGCGCGTTCTTTACGGGGCTGGCGTTGTATGCGACGTTCCGTGCGAAAGAGAGTTTCGCCAGTGCTGCTCCGGCGTTGGCTGCCCATCAGACAGAAGAGATCAAACTAGAACCGACGGTAGAAGCGCAGGCGTTGTGATGAAACGCATCCCCGATTCGCGAACGGGGCCACGATGATGCAAAAGCTCGTGGTCGTGGGAAACGGTATGGCGGGAGTGGCCTGCGTCGAGCAGATTCTGAAGCACGCCCCGAAATTTGAGATCACCATCTTTGGCGACGAGACGCACGTCAATTACAACCGCATCCTGCTTTCCTCGGTGCTAGCCGGCGAGAAGGCGGCCGACGAAATTGTCTTGAATGGCCTGGAGTGGTACCAAAAACACGGGATTGAGCTGCGGCTGGGTGTTCGAATTCTAGATGTCGATTCCGAACGCAAGACCGTGACCGGCGATGACGGCAGTGTGACGCCGTTCGACAAACTGTTGGTTGCAACAGGAAGCACACCGCTGATCCCGCCGATGGAGGGAGTGAAAAAAGAAGGCGTGTTCGTGTTTCGCAATCTCGATGACACGCGCTGTTTGCTTGATTACGCCGGGCCAGGGAAGAAAGCAGTGGTCATCGGCGGAGGGCTGCTTGGACTGGAAGCCGCTCGCGGCCTGCAAGTGCAGGGCTGCGACGTGACGGTCGTTCACTTGATGGACGCCCTGATGGAACGGCAGCTCGATTTCACGGGCGGCAGTTACTTGAAAGCGAAAATGGAATGCCTGGGCGTGAAGGTGCTGCTGGAGCGCAATACGGCGGCCATTCTCGGGAATGGCAGGGCAACAGGCGTAGCCCTTAAGAACGGCGAAACGGTTGAGGCGGATTTTGTTGTGATTGCCGCGGGAATCCGTCCGAATGCAGAGCTGGGGCGCAAAGCTGGACTGCATGTGAACCGCGGCATCGTCGTGAATGATTACATGGAAACGTCGAATCCCGGCATCTTCGCGGTCGGCGAATGCGTGGAGCACAACGGGATATGCTACGGATTGCTTGCGCCGCTCCTTGAGCAAGGAAAAGTGCTGGCCGCGACGATCACGGGAAATCGCGGGCCTGTCTACGGCGGGACCGTGCAGGCGGCCAAACTTAAGATCATGGGAGTGGATGTGTTTTCGGCCGGCAACTTCAGCGAGAAAGCGCCGGGCACGGATGCGATTCGTTATGAAGATCCGGCGCTTGGCACGTACAAGAAACTGACCGTGTGCGATGGGAAGTTGGCCGGTGTCATCCTGGTGGGAGATACGTCGGACAGCCATCGCTACACGGAGTGGCTCCGAGCGCAGACGGACCTGACGGCCGTGCGCCGCCAGCTTCTTTTCCCCGGCCCTGGTGATGATGCAGGGCTTGACGTTGCGGAGATGGCGGATAGCAAGGTTGTATGCGGATGTAACGGCGTCACCAAAGCCACGATCATTCAGGCCGTTCACGAGAAGGGGATCAACACGCTGGCGCAACTCAAGGACTGTACGCGGGCGTCAACGGGTTGCGGAAGTTGCACCGAAGTTTGCCAGCAACTTCTGAAAGCAGTTGCGCCGGAGTTTCAAGAAGAAGTGAAGAAGTCGCTGTGCAAGTGCATCCCCTTCCCGGAAGACAAGCTGCGGGAGATCCTGCGGAGCCAAAGGTTGCGCTCCGTCCAGGAGGTGCTGGAGATCTACGGCAATGGAGTGGGCTGCGAAGTCTGCAAGCCGGCGCTGAGCTATATGCTGGACATGCTGTGGTGCGGCGACCACGATGAAGACCGCTCGGCGCGCTTCATCAACGATCGCGTGCACGCCAACATTCAGAAGGATGGAACGTTTTCGGTGGTACCGCGGATCCGCGGGGGCGTGACATCGGCGAAAGAACTGCGGCGCATTGCGGATGTCGCGGAGAAGTACAACGTGCGGATGGTGAAGATCACCGGCAGCCAGCGCATCGATCTGCTGGGAGTGAAAAAGGCGGACCTGCCGAGCATTTGGGCGGACCTCGGGATGCCCTCGGGCCAGGCGTACACAAAGGGCGTGCGCATGGTGAAGACTTGTGTGGGCACGGATTTTTGCCGGTTCGGAGTGCAGGATTCAACGAAGGCAGGGATCGATCTGGAACGCCGGCTGGAAAATTTGTATACACCGCACAAGCTGAAGATGGGAGCGGTGGGCTGCCCGCGCAATTGCGCCGAAGCAACAGTGAAGGACATTGGTTTGGTGGGGCAGGAGGGAACTTGGCAGGTGGTGGTTGGCGGCGCCGCCGGGAAAAAAGTCCGCAAGGCGGACCTGCTGATTACCGTTGAGTCGACGGAGGAAACGCTACAGGCGGCGACACTCTTCTTCCAGTACTACCGTGAGAATGCCAATTACCTGGAGCGTACCTACGATTTCGTGGAACGCGTGGGCATCGAGAAAATTCGGCGAGACACGGTCTACGCGCCACTCGCGGTTCAGCAAGGTTTGAGAGAGCGGCTTCGCAAATCGAAGCGCATTGCGCGAGACGCATGGCTGGAAGGCGATGCGCCAAGACACCCCACGCAGTTCGTGCAAATCGAGCCGTTGGAAAAGGTGCCGGCATGAGTGGCAACAAGCAATGGGTGCGCATCACGCCGGTGCAGAATATTCCGCTGCGAGAAGGGCGTTCGGTGAGCGTGGGAGGCCGCGAGATTGCCATTTTCAACCTTGGCAATCAGTTCCTGGCGATCGGTGGGCGATGTCCGCACAAGGGGGGTCCCTTGGCGGAAGGAATCGTCACCGGCGCCACGGTGGTTTGTCCGTTGCATGCATGGAAAATAAACCTCGAAACGGGTTGTGCCGCGAAAGCGGATGTGAATCCAGCTTGCGTGGCAACGTATCAGACCCGTGTCGAGTCTGGCATTGTTCTCATCGAGCTGCCGGAGCCATCCGGTGCGGAACAGGGGAACTCGTTTTTGTGCGGGGAGCAAAACTGGCCTGCGTCGAGCGACTCTCCTTCCAACAGCCCGGCATAGCGAGGGGTCGCCTTGATATCGAGGTGGCGAAACCGGCTTTTCTGGTAAACAATTCAATGTCATGAGCGGATTTGCGGGATTGCGAGTGCTCGCGCTGGAAAGCCGTCGGGCCGCGGAACTCGCCAAATTGATTTCCACTTATGGAGGCGAACCCGTCGTCGCGCCCGCGATGCGCGAAGTGCCGCTGGAATCCAACACCGAAGCGCTTGGCTTCGCCGCAAGGCTTCTGGCAGGTGAATTTGACCTGGTCATCTTCTTGACCGGCGTCGGGGCGCGAGCGCTTCTGAGCGTTGTCGAAACGACCTACAAACGCGGCGAGTACATTGCGGCGTTGCAACGCGTGAAAGTGGTTGCGCGCGGACCGAAACCGGTCGCCGTCTTGCGTGAACTCGGCGTGACACCCGCCATCACCGTTCCCGAACCAAATACCTGGCGCGAACTTCTACGCGCGCTAGACGACGCTTGCGATTTGAAAAACGATTTCCGTTTGCGAGGCGCTCGGGTTGCTGTGCAGGAATATGGCGTGACCAACTCCGAATTGCTGTCAGGGCTCAGCGAAAGAGGAGCCTCGGTTACACGCGTGCCCGTTTACCAATGGGCGCTTCCGGACGATTTGGCTCCCCTTCGGACAGCCGTCAAAGCCATCAGCGAGGGAAATATCGACGCGGTCCTCTTCACCACCGGCGTTCAGGCGGCGCATCTCTTCCAGGTAGCTGCGGAGATGAAGCTGGAGGAAGCGATGCGGCTTGGCCTGGATCGCACCATTGTGGCTTCGATCGGGCCGACGACGTCGGAAGAATTGCAGAGGCGGGGAATTCGAGCCGACATCGAACCGTCACATCCGAAGATGGGCTTCCTAGTGAAGGAAACGGCCGAACGTGCGGCCGAACTGCTTCGCGGGAAGAGACAAGGAAGCGCCGCCACTCAAAGCGGTGTGTAGAAATCAGTTCAACAAACTCTTCATGCCTTGACGCGTGCGTCCGTCAAATGCAGGATTTCTTCGTGAGGTTCGGAAGTCGCGCGTGGAGATGGTTTCGCGGGGTCCTCAAAAGGTGGCAAGGGCCGAGCGACCTCTCCGACAATGAGCAGCATAGGAGCTGGCAGGCACGGCTCCAGCGCCAATTCGCACAGTGTGATCCGGCGGATCTGTTGCTCCCCTTGGGTTGCGCTGGCAACGATGAGACAGGGTGTGCGGCCATCGAGCCCACCGGCGCTTAATTTGGCTGCGATCTCGCCATAATTTGTTCCGGGCATATAAACAACATGCGTAGCGTCTTTTGCGATTACGTCATCCCAGGCGGCGGGCGTATTGCCAGCGGCGTGATTGCTGACGAAAACCAGTTTTGACGCGAAGCGCCGATCAGTCAGTGGAATTCTTGCGGCGGCCGCCGCCCCCATGGCCGAGGTGACCCCCGGAATCACTTCAAAATCAATTCCCGCACGAGAGAGGGCTTCCATCTCTTCGCCGACGCGGCCAAATAGAAGAGGGTCGCCACCCTTGAGGCGAACAACTTGATGTCCTTCCCTCGCGGCTGAGATGAGCAGGGAATGGATTTTTTCCTGTGACATGCCGGCTTGCCCGCAGCGCCTGCCTACGTTGAGCACCTGCGTCCATGCAGGAATTAATTCGAGAATTTCCGCGGCAATGAGATCATCATGCAAGACAACCTCGGAAGCGCGAAGCACGCGCATCGCTTTGACGGTCAGGAGATCGGGATCTCCTGGACCGGCTCCCATCAGGCAGACCTTCCCCTTCATGATTGGCGTTTTCATATGACATGACCCCGTTACTGGACAGACCCGGCGGCACTCCTTGTGCCGATGGCGCCAGACGCAGCTACCTGCAATGGCGACACGAAAAGCCTAGCACTCTCTTGCAGTGCCGCCGCTGCGGAAGAATTCATTTTCACTATCGAAATTCCTGATAGAGAATGGCCCAAAATGGCCGCTTACGCGACATTTCGCGAGGTTTTACCGAGAGCGCTTCGACGGTAGCCGATTTCGAAGGAAAGCTTCAAAAGCCGCCTCACCCGCTTGATCGTGGAGCAGGCGCTTGCGCTCCTCCGGATCCAGGGTTGAGGAGAAGAGTTTGTCGCGGGCATCGCCCAATTGCTCAAGCCAGGCTTCGTATTCCGGCCCAAATTGTTCTTCAAGTTCTTTTCGGAGCCGCTGGGCAAGCGCCGGGCTTTGGCCGGCGGTCGAAATGGCGATCTGCAGCGCGCCCCGTTGCACCACCGCGGGATAGTAGAAATCGCAAAGCCGAGGCACATCCACGACGTTGCAGAGCACGCCGCGTTTGCTTGCTTCGTCGAATATCTGTTCATGAAGTTCCGTAGACGACGTGGCCGCCACAACCAGGAACATTCCTTCAAGATCGTCCGGTCGAAAGGGCCGCGGCTGCCATTCGATTTTCTTGCCTTGCGCCCAGGAGCGTACTTGCGCGGTTGCTTGGGGTGCCACGACGCGCACTTTGGCATCAGTCTCGAGCAGACTTGCGATCTTCGATTCGCCGATGCTTCCGGCGCCGACCACAAGGCACGCCCGCCCGGAGAGTTTCAGAAAGATCGGAAAAAGCTTGAGGGGTTCCATTTGTTGGCTCAGTTTACTTCTCGCCGAGTCTCCGGCAGAAGGACCCACTGTGAATCTGACCTGTAATGGCCGCGACGGTCAAGTGCTCAACTCGATGGATTGAACTTCAGGACAGACGTTCGGGGGTCAACAAAGCTGTCATTTCCAGGACCCGATGGTAGTAATCGCGCTGGGTGAGTTGGGAGGCGGCTGCATCGTCGATAATGAAGGTGACCTCGGGATGGAGTTGAAGGGCGGAGGCGGAGACTGCGGAAGTGATCGGGCCTTCGATCGATTTCGCGACGGCCGCGGCCTTAGCCGTGCCGGTAGCGAGCAAAAGGATTTTCCGCGCTTCCAGGATCGTGCCGATCCCCATGGTGATGGCGCAACGCGGGCTTTGATCGCCGGGCGTGAAGGATTTGGAGTTGTCGTCAAGCGTTTCCTGGCTCAGGACCTTCAGGCGCGTGCGCGAGCCGATGCTGGAAGTGGGCTCATTAAAACCGATATGGCCGTTGCGGCCAATTCCCAAAAGCTGGACGTCAATGCCTCCGGCCTTGCGAATGGCTTCTTCATACCCGGCGCAGTATTCATCATAGTTGCCGCGAATGGTTCCATCGGGAATGTGGATGTTCTGTGAGGCCATGTTGACGTGCGCGAAGAAATTTTCCCTCATGAAATGATGAAAGCTCTGCGGGTGTGAGGGCGAGAGGCCGAGGTATTCATCCAGATTGAACGTAACGACGCGAGAGAAGTCGAGTGACCCTTCTTTGTGAAGTCGCACGAGATGTTTGTAAACGCCGAGCATGGTGACACCCGTGGCTAAGCCGAGGGTTAGTGTGGGCTTCTTACGCACCGCGCTGGCGATGAGTTGAGCCGCCTGGCGGCTGCTCTCTTCATCGTCGCGTTTCAGGATCACCAGCATGCCGAATCCTCTCCGAAATCTGTGTTCCTGTGACCCGGCTCAAAAATGTAGCTGAAGAAGCGTAACCGCTCTAGATATCCACGGCCGACCTGGAGAAATAATATACGGAGGTAACTATAGCAAGAATTTTTCGGTTTTCCCTTCACTGAGGGGAGGCTCGGCCTGCCACGTAAGCCGTTCAAAAGCTTGCTCTTCTGCGCGAACGTCGCGTTCCAAACTCGTCAGGTCGATCCATTGGCAAGCTTCCTCAAGCGCTCAGAAACGTACTGACTTCGCTGTTGAATCGACTAGGATCTTCAATATTGCAAAGGTGCGCCGCATTGAGCTCCGCATACCGCGCAGCGCAAATATGATCCGCAAGATAGCGCCCGTCCGCCGGTGGTGTCGCCGTGTCATGCGTGCCTGAAATCACCAGGATTGGTTTGCGAACTTTCTCAAGTTGGTCGCGGAAGTCGAAATCGCGCACAGCCGCGCAACACGCCGCATAGCCCTCCGCGTTCGCTTCCTCGAGCATCCGTAGAACACTCGCAATGGTTCCGGGGACCTTCTCGCGGAAAGCGGGCGAGAACCATCGTTCCACGACCGAGGAAGCCACCTGCTTCATTCCGTCTTTTCGAACCGCGGCGATACGGGCATTCCAAGTCTCGGGAGTTCCAATCTTGGCCGCAGTGCTGCAGAGGATCACCTGACTCAGGCGCTCAGGCGCGTTGGCTCCAAGCCACATTCCAATCATTCCACCCATCGACAGCCCGCAAAAATGGACACGATCCAACTGTAGAGCGCCCAGTAGTGCGATTACGTCCTTCCCGAGCTGTTCGATGGAATAAGGGCCCGGTGTAACCGAGGATTGTCCGTGACCGCGTGTGTCGTAACGCAAGATCCGAAAGTGCTTATTGAATTCCCGCGCTTGCGGATCCCACATGGAAAAATTCGTGCCGAGCGAGTTTGAAAACATCAGTACGTGCGAGCCGGCGGGACCTTCCAGAAGGTAATGAATTCGGGCGCCGGCTATCGTGGCGAATGGCATGAACTTCACTCGCTTTCGGATTCTTTCTCGGCCGGGCGGCGCTTGAATCCCGGGTAACCCTCAGACGCGTTCCAGGATCAAAGCAATCCCTTGCCCCACTCCGATGCACATGGTGCAGAGTGCGTACCGGCCCTTTGTTCGCAAGAGTTGGTAAAGTGCGGTCGTCACGAGCCGCGCGCCGCTGGCGCCTAAAGGGTGACCCAGTGCGATGGCGCCGCCGTTGGGATTGACGTGCGCTGCGTCATCGGGAATTCCCAGGTCGCGCAGAACGGCCAGCGCTTGTGAAGCGAAAGCTTCATTCAATTCAACGACGTTCATTTGTCCGACCGTCAAACCGGCCTTAGCCAGAACTTTGCGCGTCGCCGGGGCTGGTCCCATGCCCATGATCCGCGGCGCCACGCCTGCCGCGGCCGCTGCGACGACGCGTGCTTTCGGCGTCAATCCGTGGCGTTTCACCGCCGCCTCCGAGGCCAGAAGCAACGCGCACGCGCCGTCATTGACTCCCGACGCGTTTCCTGCAGTGATGGTGCCCTCGGGTTTGACGATCGGCTTCAGTTTCGAAAGCGCCTCCAGCGTAGTGTCTGGCCGGGGGTGTTCATCTTCCGAGAAAAGCACCGGATCGCACTTCTTCTGTGGAATGGGCACGGGCACAATTTCCTGCTTCATTCTTCCGCTTCGAATCGCCTCGGCGGCGCGTTGCTGGCTCCTCAGAGCGAATTGATCCTGATCCTTGCGCGAGATGTGAAATTCCTCCGCGACGATTTCACCTGTCTCCGGCATCGAGTCAGTTCCGTACTTTGCTTTCATCAGCGGGTTTACGAATCGCCAGCCGATGGTGGTGTCTTCCATTTTCATGGAGCGGGAATACGCGCTATCGGCCTTGCCCAGCACGAAGGGCGCCCGCGACATGCTCTCGACCCCTCCGGCAATGATCAGGTCCGCTTCGCCACATCTGATCGCGCGCGCGGCAGTTGCTACCGCGTCCATACTGGAGCCGCAAAGCCGGTTCACGGTCGTCCCGGGGACTTCCTTCGGCAAACCAGCAAGCAGCAGTGCCATGCGGCCAACGTTTCGGTTGTCTTCGCCTGCCTGGTTGGCGCAACCGTAGACCACGTCATCCACCGCGTGCCAGTCCACAATTGCATTGCGCTCCATCAGGGAGCGAATCGGGATTGCCGCGAGATCATCGGTGCGAATCGCCGCAAGCGTTCCGCCGTACCGGCCGATGGGTGTCCGTATCGCGTCGCAGATGCAAGCGGTTTCTGTGCTCATCCTTCCAGTTTCTCCGCGCCTCTATCTTATACGCAACCGCTTCGGCGCGCCCTCAAACAGACTCACTAAGGCTCGAGTTCCTGCAGGAATTCACGGAATCACTGCTCGCTTTACAAAAGCGCCAGGCTTTCCTGAATGAACATGGGCGCGGTCAGCATCGTAGGGGCAGCTCAGGTGTATTACGATTGGAAGACGCAGAAGTTATGCGGTTCTCTTGGCCCGAGCGAAGCAACTAATCCGGGCGTGGTTGGCCGACTTCGTCCATGCGCAGCAGGTCTCGCCCGTGGGAAAAAAGCCCCGCAGCGTCCGAAGACCTCCCGCGGGGCTGTCAATGCTACGGTCTACTTATGTTTGATTTCCACTGGTTGAAGCAGCTTGAAATCGAGCGCCGTTTCCGCAGCAAGCGTGATGTCGCGATTGCCCGTGAGCCCCGCGCCCCCGGTACCCGCCGCGGCGCCGATCAATCCTCCGATCGCCGCGCCCTTACCGCCGCCGGCCAGCGCTCCGATAACCGCTCCGCCGGCCGCTCCGCCGCCGACCATGGCTGCAGTGCGCTTGCCTTTCCCCTTCCTGGACATCGTCGGAGCAGAGGTCTGAATTTCATAGTCCTTACCGTTGACAGTGACGCTTGCTAGTGTCAGCGAAAGCACTGACGCTCCTTTGAAGCGGCCTGCAGCCTTCGCCTCTTTTACGATTCCTTCAGCGCGCGCGCCCTTGGGAATTGCGACTTTCCCTTCTACTTCAACGGGGGATTCCACGGTCGCGGAGAATTTCTCCCCCGACGTGGCGGTTTTCGAGCTGAGCGTTTGATCCAAAACCACGGCCAGAACTGTGTCTGCAGGAACTATCAGTGGTTTCGGCTCGATGGCCTTTTTCACCGCGTCCGCCACGGACGGAGAAGAATTGGCGTCCGGGCCGGACTGTTGGTCAGCCGTTTTTTGGCATCCTGCAACCAGCAGGCCAATACAAAAAGAAGACAGTAAGATGGAAGCAAAACGACGATTCATCAAAAACCTCCCACGGGCTGAATGTTCCTATTCCCTAAACATACTCTCATCCGGGATGAAGTCAATTTCGTCTGCGCGAGGGCTGCGTGTTGAGATCGAAGCGCCGTCGTCATTCTCAATCGGCACCAAGCAAGTTCTGTTCCCCCTCAGGCTGCTCCGCGCGCTGCAAAGTTGGGAATCCCTCCTCCCGCGCCAAGCGTGGCGCCACAGTCGCGCCGAGTTTGTTATCCTACGCCGCGTGAAACCCCTTTTCCTCATCGATACCGATACCGCTTCCGATGACGCTGTCGCGTTGATCATGGCGCTTCTCTCTCCTCATATTCGTGTGTTGGCAATCACCACGGTCGCCGGCAATGTTGCCGTGCAACAATCCACCCGGAATGCGCTCTACACCGCGGAACTTTGTGGCGCGGATGTTCCTGTCTTTATGGGCGCGGAAAAGCCGCTCATTCGCGCTCACGAGAGCGCGCACTGGTTCCACGGCCGTGACGGCCTGGGGGACCACGGCTACCCGCCTCCGCGTCGCGCGCCTGAAAAGCAGCCCGCGGCCGAAGCGATCATTTCCACCATTGAATCCCATCCCGGGCTGGTCATGGTCACGCTCGGACCCTTAACCAATGTTGCTTTGGCCTTGCAGAGAAAACCCGGCATCGCCGCCAGCGTCAGCCGCTGTGTGGTCATGGGCGGCGCGCCGTGCTGTGAGGGGAACGTGACCCCTGCTGCCGAATACAATATCTGGTGCGATCCCGAGGCTGCGCGCATTGTGCTGCGAAGCGGACTGCCCGTGGAACTGGTGGGCTGGCACCTTTGCAGAGGCGGCGCAGCACTGAACGTAGACGACATCGATCACGCGCTGAGCTTTAATACTGCGCTCGCGCGCTTCGCCATTGAATGCAACAGCCGCGCTAGAGAAGCTTACTTCGAGCAGACCGGCGAACACGGCATTTCGTTGCCGGATCCTGTGGCCATGTCCGTTGCCCTCGACCCTACGATCGTCACGCAACAAAGCGAACACTACGTGGACATCGAGACGGCGAGCGAACTAACGCGGGGTATGACCGTGGTGGACCGCCTCAACGTTTCAGCGAACGACCGCAATCGGGCAGTGTGGGCTCCAGTTATGAGCAAGGGCGCGAAAGCGAAAGTCTACTGGACCATTGATAATCAGCGTTGGAAGGAAGCTCTGTACGCCGCCCTCCGGTGACATTCCTATCCCCGGAGCGACAATTACCGTGTGCTGCTTGACCTAAGGCACTGATTCTACATAACTTATTCGTAGGAGCGAACCCTAGTACCTGCCGCATCGCTGGGACCAGTCCAAAGCGCTTTCGAGGGCAACTTCTTTTCCTCTTTGGGGTTTAACCTCTTGGGAGTTATAAGTAAGCAGCTAGCTCCCATCGGCTGGGAGCCGTGTTTGGGCGGCCATCAGTCAGCGTCCAGTCCGAAGACAGGGGATTCGTCATGAAGACGACGATATTTACCGGCAAGAGCAGCGTAGACCGCCCAGCGGTCGTGAGCAAGGCAGTCCTGCTGCTGTGCTTGACCGGTCTTTTGGGTTTTGTGGCGCCCCAGGCGCGAGCGGACGAGCAGAAAGATCCGCCCACGCGCGTCGCGCGCATTAGCTATTTGGACGGTTCGGTTTCTTTTCAGCCCGGCGGGCAGGGCGAATGGGGAAGCGCGGCCAAGAACCGCCCGATGACCATCGGTGACAAGATTTGGGTCGACAAGGATTCACGCGTGGAATTACAAGCCGGCCAGGCATCCATCCATCTCGGCAGCATGAGCTCGATGTCTTTTCTCAATCTCGACCAGGGCATCACTCAGATGCGCATCGCTGAAGGCAGCATCAATTTCCGCGTCCGCGAACTCCGCGAGGGCGATCTTTACGAAGTCGACGCTCCCAACCTGGCTTTCACCGTGAAGCAGGCCGGAGCGTTTCGCATTGACGTGAATGAAAATGGCGACTCCGCCCGAGTTACCGTTCTCCGCGGCGAGGGTGAAGTCACCGCCGGGGGCAAGACATACGAAGTGCATTCCGGCGAGCGGGCGGAATTCAACGGTACGGAAAACGTCGAATACAGCATTGATCGCGCGCCGGGTCCCGACGGCCTCGATCGTTGGGCCGCGGAGCGCGACCTGAAGGAAGACAACTCGGTTTCCGCGCGTTACGTTTCGCGCGATATGGTCGGCTACGACGACCTCGATGATTACGGCACTTGGCGCGATGAGCCCGAGTACGGGCATGTTTGGTATCCCGCCGAGGTTGCCCCTGGCTGGGCTCCTTACAGCTACGGCTATTGGAACTGGGTCGACCCGTGGGGCTGGACCTGGGTTGACTATTCGCCTTGGGGCTTTGCCCCGTACCACTACGGCCGCTGGAACTATTTCGCGGGCGGCTGGGGCTGGTGCCCGGGCCCGTTCTTTGGTCCTCCGATCTACGGGCCTGCCTTTGTGGGTTTCTTCGGCGGCGGCTGGGGCTTCAGCGCTGGTTTTGGCTGGGGTGGCGGCATCGGCTG